>JAERML010000226.1 GCA_016844425.1 Bacteroidota bacterium | reverse complement strand
TGGCTACGAAGTGGTGGGCGTCTGCCGCGAGCGGAGCGTCGGGAAACTCGACGCGTTCAAGGGGCGCATCACCGTCATCCCCGGAGCGACGAACGACCGCGAGGTCATCAAGAGAGCGGTCGCGGGGTGCGACGGGGTACTCACCGTGCTGGTTCCGTGGGGGCTCCAACAGTACTCGACGGGAACGGCGCAGGCGGTGCTCGACCACGCGCGTCCGGGAGCGCGCCTCGTGTTCTCGTGCGGCTGGCACATCACGCGCGACGGCAAGGATGTGTACTCGCGGACGTTCAAAGCGGTCGTGAAGGCCTTCGGCTTGTTCGCGCGACTCGCTCGCTTCGCTGACCTCGACGACCAAGTGGAAGCGTGCCGGCGGGTGTTCGCCAGTGACACCCGTTGGACCGTCGTGCGGGGAAGCGACCTCGAAGAGGGCGAGAGCCAGGGTTTGCCGGTGTGGAGCCGGCACGTAGGCGACCCCATCCTCAAGAGCAACATCACGCGCCGCGTGGATTACGCTCTGTTCATGGTGGAGGCCCTTGAGAACGACGAGCTCGTCCACGAAGCCCCTGCGATTGTCGGCTGCCGGACGCCCTCAGCGCTTGCGCACGCCTCTGCTGTCGGGGCAAAGGGTGATCGCTGACAGCCAACGTAGCGCAGAAGGTGGAATCCACAAAGGGCAACTGCAACTAACAAAACTAAGCACGACGCTTACAGGTGATTGGAAAGTGATTATGAAATCTGGTTTGAAGAGTTTAATCAAGGAAGTCAGAACTTGTTCAGTGTGCAAGGATCACCTTCCACTTGGGCCACGGCCGATTGTCAGCCTATCCGCTTCTTGTAGAGTCATGATTATTGGTCAGGCGCCAGGAGCAAAAGTACATGAATCAGGAATACCGTGGGACGATGCCAGCGGTGAAAGATTGCGGTCCTGGATGGGAATTGATCGTGGAGTGTTTTACGATAGTACTTTGATAGGGCTCATGCCGATGGGCTTTTGTTATCCTGGCAAGGGTAACGGGGGCGATATGCCACCAAGGCCGGAGTGTGCACCCTTGTGGCATGGCAAATTACTCGAACACTGTACAAATATTAGATTGACCCTTTTGATCGGGCAATATTCTCAATCTTTCTACCTGAAGGATAGGCGAAAAGGAACACTGACTGAGACAGTGAAAGCATATGAAGAATATATGCCTGATTTTATTCCACTGGTTCATCCGTCTCCTCGCAATCAAATATGGCTCAAAAAGAATTCGTGGTTTGAGAAGAAACTAGTTCCCATTCTTAGAAACAGGATTAAACGAGCACTAAAATCTTAATGAACAACAGGCGGGCGGCACTTAACACTTTATGAAAGGTCAAAGTCAAGAGATAGAGATCTCCTGCGTCGTTGACAGCAAACGACGGCAATGATAGAATGACGGCACGGTTGAAGCGCTGTACTGTCCGCCGAAATAACATCCACGAGCGTAGGCTGTGATGACTGACCATCCCAAATGGCGCAGCGCGCCATGGCGCCAAAGGCGCTCACACTTTATCGGGCTCTGGCCCCTGCACAATAGCAATCGACAACTCGGCCCAGATGTTTCATCGGTTGGTGAGGTTCTGTCCATTGACGAAAGTATGTCACCACAGCATCGGATTCCGTTTTCATCCTGGCGCGAGCAACGACAGTGCCCTCGGTGTTCATGGTGCAAATGACGATCAACCGTTTGTGCAGATCGATTCCTGAGTACAACATAGGTCCTCCTGTGAGTCCCGCTGTACGGGATGCCGTAAAGCGGCATTGGTGAATACTGTGTGATGCGGTTTGGCAATCCATCATACTCAATTCTCTCAACGAGTTGAGTTGTCAACCTGACTCATAGGAGACCTTTTAGAAATATCACATGGCTCAAGGGACTCGAAACCAATCCAACCTTCTTGCAGGAGCAACCATGATCATTGTTCGCTTCAAAGCAAAGTGCAAGCCCGAGAAAGCCGGGCAGGCAATGGCTGCGTTCAAGGAAGTCATCCCGCCAAGCCGGGCCGCGGAAGGCGTCATCAGCTTTGACATCGGCCGGGATTTACATGATCCCGATTCGATCATCGCCACCGAGGTGTTCATGGATCGGGCAGCTCTCGCACGTCAGGAGTCTTTACCCGTAGTTCAGAAAATCATCGGTCTACTCCCCGAGTTCCTTGCGACTGAACCCGAAGCGACTATTTTCAACGTCTCTTCGTCCGAGCCATGGGAAGGCTGAGTCCCCACTGGTTAATGAAAACCAATCTGAGCAACCACATTGAAGATCTTTATCGCAGGTCCGACCGGAGTGTTGGGACGCCTGAATTGCGCTGGGCCACCGGTAGTGTCTCACTTTGACTGCTTCGAATACACAACAGTCAACCTGACGCTGATTCTGAAACTGAGACACTACCGGGCCACCATGCAACTTGATTTGAAAGACGTTTGTTTATTACCTTAGCATGCCTGTTCCTTACCGCCGCTATTCTCATCTGGCAAAAGGAGAATGTCCCATGAAGACACTGCTCATCAGCCTCGTCCTTCCTCTCATCCCCTCATTCGTCTTCGCGCAGAACTTCTGGCAACAGACCTCCCTCTCTGGAGTGGTTGCCTTTGTGATCGCTCCAACTCCCGATGGTGATCTTGTGGCCGCAACTAACCAGGGCTTGCACAAGTCTACCGACATGGGGACGTCCTGGACGATGTTCGATTCAAGCTTCTATGTGTCTGATCGGCGTAGGTTTGCGATGAGTCCGAACGGGTCGATCTTCGTTGCCACAGGGACGGGCGTGCAGAGAACCACAGATATGGGATCGACGTGGATCCTTGTGCGTCAGACGAGCAACATCATCGCAATGACGGTGAACTCCAGCGGCCATGTCTTCTTCTCCACAATCAGCAACATCTACCGGTCCACCGACAACGGCTCCACCTGGACGCAGATCGTCACGGGGTTCAATGCTTTCTGCTTCGGTGTCCAGCCAACAACGGGATACATATTGGCCTGGACCGATTCCGGTTTGTATCGCTCGACGAACAACGGGCTTGCCTGGTACGAGCTGCCGACGAGGATGACGTCGTTTGTGCGCGCATTTGGGATGAGGGCTGATGGATATATTTTTGCAGCCAGCGCAGGTGTGTACCGCTCTACCGACAATGGCGTGACGTTCCTTCCGATGAACAACGGACTTCTAAGCTCCAGCGCCTCGTCATTCGCATTCAACAGCCGGGGACACGTGTTTGTTGGCTCTCATGGCGGTTTTGTAAGCAGGAGTGAGAACAGCGGCGAGAGTTGGAAGCGGATCAACTCTGGAATGTGGAGTCCGATCACCTTTGACATAACTTCGACACCGGATGATTATATCTATGCCGCAACGGAAGGCGCAGTGTTTCGAAGCGTGGGACCAACCACCGCTGTCAAAGATTTGTCTTCGAATTCACCGACATCGTTCGTGCTGGAGCAGAACTACCCCAACCCGTTCAACCCAACAACCAGGATTGCTTTTACCCTCCCCTCCCAAAGCGCCAACACTGCCGAGGGGAGGGAAAGGGTGGGGTCGCATGTAACACTCAAGGTCTACGACCTCCTCGGCCGAGAAGTCGCAACGATGGTGAACGAAGAGATGAAACCAGGAAGGTACGAGGTGGCATTTAATGCGGAAGGGTTGGCAAGCGGCACGTACTTCTATCGCATACAAGCCGGAGCACTGACACAAACGCGTAAGTTGCTGCTTCTACGATAGCGACTCTACCTCTCACCAGTCCACATGTCCGCTAGGGTATGTGTACTTTTTGTTTTGGGGATCGCAGTCAGTTGGTGTGGGCGGAAGAAAGGAAGATGGAATCCCTGTACCACCCGCTCTCCGCCGATGAACTTCATGATTCCGCTCAACAAGACAAGTCCCGAAGGAATAGCGGTTGCGGCAATATCGACGATGCGTTTTGTCTTTGGTGTCATGATAATAGTTCCTCCGCCGAAGTCTACACCGCGTTTCACTTACCGATCAACTGTTTGTACGCCGCCGCTGATAAGAGAGCTGAAACCTCAGCGGGATTCGTTATTTTGATCTTCACCATCCAACCCTTCCCATAGGGGTCCTTGTTGACAATTTCAGGGGTCTTTTCCAGCTCGGGATTCGTTTCAACAACGGACCCGGAAAGTGGCGCGTACAAATCCGACACCGCCTTCACTGCTTCAATCGTTCCAAAGGTATCGT
>JAERML010000225.1 GCA_016844425.1 Bacteroidota bacterium | reverse complement strand
AACCGATGATAGGTTCGGGCATAAGGAAGGGACGCAATGACAACCTCCATGACGTCGAATTGTACCGAGGCTGGCACCGGAGCGGTATCCTACATTAGGGGGGAGCTGTCATTCAGAGCGAAAGGTAACACCTGAGACGTCAAACGTTTCAGCCATCACCCAGAGACGGATGCATTGGCGCTAGCGTGACGGGAACCCCTTTTCATATGGATCCTCGGGGCTTTGTCGCACATGTCAGAAACCCAAGGCCTTTTCGAGGTCGTCCTGCTCCTTCTTGAATCCCTTTTTCCTCGACTCCTCGGCCTTCTGATCACGTACCTCGGCCTGCTTCTGCACAGCCGATGCTTTGTTGCTGTCTCCGGCAATCACATAATAGTCCGCCGCAACTACACCATCACCCTTGCTTTCATGCTGCTTGGCCAAAGCAAGTGCCTTGTCACGGACCTTCTGCGATTTTTCGGGCTGCTGCGCACGATCGTAATAGGACAATGCCAGCTCAAGAAACTTGCGCCCCTCCTCGATAGCAAGGGTGTCTCCACGCTTTCCGGCTCTGGCACGGACCAGGTCTTCCCCTGCCTGCGCGTAATAACTCCAGTCTTTTGCGAGTTCAAGCGCCGAGAGTGAATTCTTCGAAACCGACGCGAAACTCTTTTCCTCGGCAGTCAGTGCCTTTTCCACATTTTTCAAGGCGTGCGCCCGTATGGTTTTTTCTTGAGCGGCATCATTGTGGTTCCTGAAATAGTCGATCGCATGCGACACCGTATTGATATCAACCGGTTTCGCCTCAACCATTTTGCGCTGCATGCGGCCAGCATCGGCGACGCTTTGCGCACGATCGTACCACTCGAACGCCCCCTGGAGATTCCCCTTTTTCTCATCTTCGGTCCCAATGGCTTTGGCTGTACGCTTCAGCAGAATTTCATGCCGGCTATAATCGGAAACGCATTCACTATTCAGTTTCTGGGCCGCGCTATTGGCCTCGCGCACCTTACCGGCCCGTTCGAGGTCTTCCGCCTGCTTCAACTGAGCATTCGCCGCTGTTTGCTGCGCCGAATCAGGACAGAGTGAATCTGCCCAGGCAGCCGAACCTCCCAATGCCATAGCGCCTACAATAACGAACCCTACGATCTTGATCGTTTTCACCGTCGCCTCCCTATCGCCCCATCATGCCCTTCATCATGTCCATCCCCATACCGCCCATATCCATCTTCTCCACACCACGCGGAAGTTCAAATAGATCGGCGGGCTGCTTCCCGACCTTGATATTCGTTTGCTCCATCTTGAACCGATCCTTGCTCCCCTTCTCGACGGCGATCGCATCGATCTTGGCCATGATGCCTTCCTTTGTCATCCACATGAACCCGCCCATTTTACTCCCGCTACTGTGGGTCATGATGATCTTGCTTTTGTTCATGTTCACGCCGTTCAGCATCTCCTGGCCGACCGGAGTCTGCTCGATCTTGTAGGCTGACATGTCCGTCTTATCGGTCGACGGCTTCATGGCTGCTTCCATATACATCTTTTCTTCTGGCATTACAGTCCACGCCACCTTCTTATCGTGACGCATAATCATGACCATGCTCTGTCCGCCTTGATTCATCTCCCGGCGTTCTTTCGTGGGAGTGTAATACATGCGGCTTTTCATCGCCCCGTCTTCGGCTTCGACCACCTGGTCGGCGGAATACTCCACATTCAGCTTCTCCTCAACCGCTGCGGCAGTGCCGGCTAGTAGAAAAGCGGTACCAGCCATTACGAGAGGCATCCATATTTTTGTCACCATGAGAATCTTCTCCTTGTTGGACTGGTTAAAAATAAGTCAGTGCGCTACTGATGAAGCTGTTCCACTCGGTGATCGAGTCGGGACTGCGACACTTCAACTCTTCCTTTTGAATGCGATCCTATATGTGCCAAGGCGGCCAAGAAGCGCTTCTTCAGTCGACAATTCAAACGTCACCTCGATTCCCTTGTCTTTATCCCAACGGCCACACGCGATATCTGTGAAGCGGTCGAAGAGTTCGTTCACAGATTCCGGGATCTCCCTTTTCTCTTCAACCAATTCAAAGAGTAATATGAGCGACAGGGGCACCATCGGCATCTTGAATTGAATCTTCTCCAAGCTCGACTTGAGAAGTTTCAACTTATCCTTATTGCCTTCCACCAGCTTCGCAAATAGTTTCAGCGCCTGACTGACTTCAAAGGGCAATAATTCATACTTTGTAAATCCATCAGGAGGCGTCTTCAACATCTCCATCTTCCTGCTGGTGACCAGAAGACTGATATGCAGCTCGTCCGCGAATTGTGCGGCTTTGTCCAGCGCCTGTTGCCGTTCCGATGAAGGCACCTCGTCGAGGGCATCCACCATCAGCATTGTAATGGCCATCCGGCTTTCAAGTTCGGGAGAAACAACCAGTGTTCCCAACAGAGCCCCAGTGCCACCCAGCTCTAAGATTTGTCTGGCGCTAACTAAGATCGGCAGTTCAAACGGTTGCTTATTTTTACTCCCTCGTATCACGTCCATCAACGCATCACGGAACATCTGGATTGCCAGTCTTACCAAAGCCCCGGACTTCCCGCTGCTGGGATCACCGACTAGAAGCACCCTGCGATCCTCTTCAATAATCTCTTTAAGCTTCGCGAGGTGGGAAGGTGTATCCACCGACACCTCCCGCGCCCTGGCTCTTTCTCGCACACCTGTTTTCGCTACAAGAATCTCAACATAGTAGTCCGACAGATTCTTGCTCTTGCCCCCCAACCAATGCTTCGCTTCCAGCTGCGCAATATGAAGATGCAGGGATTCGATGACCTCCTGTTCAAAGAAAACTTGGGGATAGTGCTCGGTACACTTGCCTATGAGCCAGTCAATATCGCGCACATCCTCCAAGTTGATCGGAACGTCCGCGACGAGCTGTTTCCTCGCCTGAAGGCTGAACTCTCCCGCAACAATCACCATGATTTTATTCACGGGAAGATCCTTGAAAATCGTTTCTGCTTCAGCGGGATGTTCCAGCGCATGACCGACGAGGCTCTCGACTTCTTGAAACTTTCTACTCGCTCCGGCTTTCAAAATGTCCGTAATCTCCATTTTGAGCTGATCGACTGCGCCTGCTGTTATCTCTGTAATAGGCCAGCATTTGACAACAACCGCCGTGACATCGATGCCGAGGCTATCCTTTTTAACAATCACTAAGTCTTTGCCATGTCCATCCACACCGTAAGTGATCGCAGTGCTATAACTTGGCTCCATACGCTCAAACAACGCCTTCACATGCTTATGCAATTTCTCTTCTGGAAACGCCATAAGAATGGACAGACGCGTTTCGTGCGGCAACGCTTTCGCGTACTGGACAAGCTCTTCCTGTATATCCATTTCAACCCTCTGCCAGCTATATTTCCTAAACAAGGCTACTTGCAGTCTCCAAAACTGTCAACCTTGTTATTCAGAATCGCCCCCCCTCTTAAGAGGTAGTGGCTGGCCGGAATTTCCTCTCGAAAAATGTGAAGCGTACCCCGTGAACCG
>JAERML010000356.1 GCA_016844425.1 Bacteroidota bacterium | reverse complement strand
CCCATTTGAGATCTTCAGCAGCCCAAAGGACTGCTTCCTTCTTCATCTTCTTTTGGGCAGAAGTATCCGTCACCCCAAAGAAAATCAGTCCCACAAGGACCGGTACGATGTACAATGAGAGTCTCTTCATAAAACATCCTCCTATTAGATTGTGCATTGATTAGTTGATTAGGTTGCTGTGGCTTGCATAGAAATCCTCAAACAATATTTTTGATTACTCGCTTTGTGAGTTTCTTTGTTACTCAAGTTGACCGCCTGAAGGGGACAGGGCTAAAGCCCTCAATAGTTTTTGTTATCATATCCCCGACCTCTCGCCTACGCTTTGCTGCGGCGAGCAGGAAAGGTCGGGGCTATGGACTAAGAATCGAAATAGCCCGGCCCTTCAGGGCCGGGTAACGAATCGCAACCATCCCATATTAACAGGAGAGGGGCTTCAGCCCCTTCCAAGACAACAATGAAAAACACAAAACCAAAACCCTCCTCCCCCCTCGTCGGCATCATCATGGGCAGCGCCTCGGATGCCGAGGTCATGGAACCGGCACGGACAACGCTCAAGGAATTCGGCATTGCATGCGAGTTCAAGGTCCTCTCCGCTCACCGGACGCCGGATGAAGCCCTGAAGTACTCAGAAGAAGCAGCGGGCCGGGGCATCGAAGTTCTCATTGCAGGAGCGGGTGGCGCGGCTCATCTTGCCGGAGTGCTGGCAGCCAAGACACTCCTGCCCGTCATTGGTGTCCCGATACAATCCAAGTCTCTCAAAGGACTCGACTCGCTCCTCTCGATCGTTCAGATGCCGCCGGGGATCCCTGTCGCCACCGTCGCCATCAACGGCTCAGCGAACGCCGCCCTGCTTGCCATTGAAATCCTCGCATTGAAATACCCGGAACTCCAGACAAAGCTGCGTGCTTACCGCGAGAGCATGCGCCGCAAAGTGCTGGACGCAAAAGTCTGACCACGCCGCGCGGCCAGCGTGCCCATCATTCCGGTTACCGGACTAGCAGGCTGCTGAAAAAGCCGTCAGGGTGAGCGGAGTCGAACCCTGTCATGCGCTTCAGATTTCACGCTTCGACTTCGCTCAGCGTGACGATGATTTAGTTTTTCAGCAACCTGCTAGGAGACCATGTGAACCTTCACCCGATCCGTTCTTTCCTCTTGCTCATCCTCCTCATCTCCACCAGTGTACTCGCACAAAAGCCCGCAACCGAGCCAGTCGATACCGCTGCGTTCTCGCGGATCGTTGCAGAAGCGACGGACAGGTCGCAGATCATGGACATCCTCGAATACATCTCGGAGGTATGCGGTCCACGCCTGACGGGATCGCCCGGGTTCATGCAGGCAGCCATCTGGACAAAAGAGAAAATGACAGGGTGGGGTTTGGCGAACGCACACCTTGAAGGCTGGGGGCCGTTCGGTCGAGGCTGGACACTCGAGCGATACACCGCCCATGTCATCGCACCACTGGCTTTTCCTCTTCTCTCTTACCCGAAGGCGTGGTCCACCGGAACCGACGGGCCAGTCGAAGGCGACGTCATTTACCTCGACGCAAAGACCGACAGCGCATTGGACACATACAAAGGAAAACTCAAAGGCAAGTTCATCCTGCATGGTGGAATGCGTGAAGTCAGGATCAGTTTCGAGCCACTGGCAACCCGGAACACGGACAAAGAACTTCTGGAGATGGCGAATGAGGATTTTCCCAAAGCGCGACGGCCGCGACGGGCAGGCGCCGACAACACCCGTTCCCTCCTGGAATATCGCAAGCTCCAACTGTATCAGCGGGAGGGTGTTGCCGCATTGCTCACCCCCGCACCGTTCGATGGCGGCAGTATGATGGTCCAATCCGCCGCTGTGCCTTCACACCCGGACACACCATGGTCAAGCCGCATCAGACCGTGGGAGGTGCGGGCACCCAGGATTCCCCCACAGATTGCTGTCGGCGTCGAACACTACAACCGCTTGGTGAGAATGTCACAGCGTGGATTGCGATTGAAGATGCAGATGAACGTCGCGGTCAATTTCACGAAACCCGATTCAGGATACAACGTGATTGCCGAGATTCCAGGCAGCGATCTTGCGGATGCTTGGAGATGAGGTGGTGATGATTGGCGCACATCTCGATTCATGGCACGGCGGCACAGGCGCAACAGACAATGGGACCGGTGTCGCAGTCTGCATGGAGGTGATGAGAATCCTGAAGACACTCAACTTGAAACCGCGCCGGACAATCCGTATTGCATTGTGGGGAGGTGAGGAGCAGGGAGAGTACGGCTCCAAGGCCTACGTGAAGCGGCATTTTGGTGAAAGGGTGACCGATCCCGCCGGCAGCCAGTCCGTCAAGCTGACTCCGACAGGAGAGAAATTCTCTGTCTATTTCAACGACGATAACGGAACAGGGAAAATCCGCGTGGTCTTTCTCCAGGGAAACGACGCTGTCCGCCCTATCTTTCGGAAGTGGTTGGATGCAATCGACGATCCGCTGGCAAAGACACTGACGCTCTCAAACACCGGGAGCACGGACCATCAGGCGTTTGATGCCATCGGATTGCCTGGATTCCAGTTCATCCAGGATGACATCGAGTACTTCAACCGCACCTGGCACTCGACCATGGACCTCTACGATCGGGCCATCGAAGGAGACCTCAAGCAAACGGTCATCATCATGACCATGTTTGCCTATCACGCGGCCATGCGCGACGAACGTATCCCGAGGAAACCGACCAGTATGCAATGAACTACAACCAACTCACACCAACGTCGATTGCTCGTCTTGCGTCCATCGTCGGGGCTTCCAATGTCTTCACGGACAGTGAAGCAAGGGGTCGCTACAGCACGGACGAAACGGAAGACCTCTCCTTCCTTCCGGACGTTGTTGTCACCCCAACGAACACGCAACAGGTCGCAGACGTGCTGCGC
>JAERML010000224.1 GCA_016844425.1 Bacteroidota bacterium | reverse complement strand
TTGACCTTATTCGCCGCGACACACGCACCGATTCCGCTGCCGCAAACGAGGATGCCTCGCTCGGCTTTGCCAGATGTGACAGCATTACCCAATGCACGGGCAAAGTCCGGATAGTCAGACGGCGTCTCATCATGCGCGCCGAGGTCGACGATCTCGTGCCCGTCCTTCTTCAATTCCGCCATCAGCCATTTCTTCAAAGGGAAGCCGGCATGATCTCCCGCCATTGCGATTCTCACGAGAGCACCCTCCTCGCAGCAGCAACGACATTCTCCGCCGTGATGCCGAAGCCCTTGAACGCCGCTTCAGCCGGGGCCGACGCACCGAATGACGACATCCCAACAAATTCTCCCTCGCTGCCGATGTACCTCTCCCAGCCAAACTTCACTCCGGCTTCAACAGCCACACGAGCCTTGATCGGCGGCGGCAATACACTCTCCCTGTATTCCTTCGATTGCATTTCGAATAACTCCCACGACGGCATGCTTATAACTCTCGCACGAACACCACCGGTAGTAAGCTGATCGTATGCGTTCAAAGCAAGCTGAACCTCTGAACCTGTGGCCAGGAGTAATACTTGCGGACTGACGGCACTCACTACAACGTAGGCACCTTTCAGAACGTTCTCCGCAGATCCATATTTGTTCTGGTCGAGCACTGGAAGCTTCTGCCTCGTCAATGCAATCACTGTCGGACCTGTGCGATGTTCAAGGGCAAATTTCCAGGCATAGGCAGTCTCATTTGCATCTGCCGGACGCAGCACAACCAATCCGGGCATCGCACGCAACGAGGCAAAATGCTCGACAGCCTGATGCGTGGGTCCGTCCTCGCCAAGTCCGATGCTCTCATGTGTGTAGTCGAAGATCACGGGGTACTTCGAGAGCGCTGCAAGCCGGATTGTCGGACGCATGTAGTCGGTGAAGCCAAAGAATGTCGCGCCGTACGGGATCAGCATGCCGCTGACAGCAATCCCGTTCATGATGGCGCCCATTCCATGCTCACGTACACCATAGCGGATATAGCGTCCGAGCCGGTTTGTCTTTGAGAAATCAGTGACCCCTTTGAAACGGGTATTGTTGGATGGAGTAAGATCCGCTGAACCGCCAATCACGAGTGGAAGCTTTGGCATTATGGCATCAAGGATTTTTCCTTGTGCTTCACGTGTTGCCAAAGGTGTTGAAGGGTCAAATGTCGGCACCGATTCTTTCCAAATCGTTTCCCAGTTTTCAGGTAGCTTCCTGTCAGCAGCGCGCTTGAATTCTCTCGCCAGCTCAGGATACGCAGTCTCGTATCTCGTAAACAGCGCATTCCACTCGACTTCTCGGTGTGTTCCCTTATCCACTTCGCGGCGGAAAATCCTCAGCGCTTCCTCCGGCACGACGAACTTCTTTTCAGGATCCCATCCGTAACGCTTTTTGGTGAGCGCGACCTCTTCCTCGCCAAGCGGCGAGCCGTGTGCGTCATGCGAGTCCTGCTTGTTCGGACTCCCATAGCCGATGTGCGTGCGAAGCTTGATGAGCGAAGGACGCTGTTTTTCCTGCTTTGCGGCAACGAGAGCTTTATGGAATGCATCCATATTATTTCCCGCCTGATCGGCGGGCAGGCCATCACCGCCAACTGTCTGCACGAACCATCCGTACGCCTCATAGCGCTTCACAACGTCTTCACCAAATGAAAGCGATGTGCTGCCATCGATTGTAATGTGGTTGTCGTCGTATATGACGATGAGGTTGTCAAGACCAAGATGCCCGCCAAGTGAACATGCCTCGGATGATACGCCCTCCTGCAAACATCCATCTCCCGCAATCACGTACACCTTGTAATCAACAATCGGAAATCCCTCACGGTTGAAATATGCTGCAAGATATTTCTCGGCCAATGCAATGCCAACAGCATTGGAGATCCCTTGCCCGAGTGGACCCGTCGTCACCTCGACTCCCGGTGTGTGTCCGTACTCGGGATGCCCCGGCGTTTTGCTTCCCCACTGTCTGAAGTTTTTGATCTCATCAAGCGAAAGATCATAGCCGGTAAGATGGAGCAGTGAGTAGAGCAACATGCAACCGTGCCCCGCCGAAAGTACAAACCGGTCGCGATTCACCCATTTCGGGTTTCGTGGGTTGTGCTTCAGGTGTTTTGTCCAGAGCCAGTACGCCGCCGGCGCCATGCCCATCGGCATACCGGGGTGACCGGACTTCGCCTTTTGCACCGCATCCATCGAGAGACAGCGGATGGTGTTGATGCAGAGCTCGTCGAGTTCTGTGAGACTGGAATGACGGGGGAGCCTACCATCTTTGGAAGCTGTTGGCCCTGTGTTGGAGGCGGATACGGAAGGTGGTTTGGTTGATTCCATTCAACTCCTGATGATCGACTTCAAACAAAACAGACCGAAAAGCGTCCGATAAGATAGACAAAAAATGTGAATTTTCAAGGGTGGAAAAGTATTATGGCAGGATCTCAAACTTAGGCAACGCTTTCACAATCTTCACCGTCTCCACACTTACCGTAATCACTTGGCCGACAAGACGCATGATATACTCAGGATCGTCTGAGCGGTTGGGGTCGTTGGTGATGCCGCTCCGTTTATCCGTGCTGATTTGATACTGGTCGATGATCCATTCGAGCGCAGAGCGGTTGCCGAGGCGATACTCAAGAGCTTCTTGTGGGATTCCACCAAGGGTGAAGAAGTCGTTGTAGATGAGAGTCTTCTTGTCCTTCGAGAGTTTCATCTTCTCGACGCGGTAGTTCAAGTGGCCGACTTTGCTCTCGACAACGTCAAGCTTGTACTGCTTCTGCTTCTCGTATTCTACGTGAAGTGTGGCGAGCTTCTTGCCTGCCTCGGCAAAAGCCCAGAAGTCTTTGACAAACGGAATGCGCGGCAACTCGCGACGTAAGTTTGCTGCGTACTTTTCACGATACATTGGATGGTGTAGCACCGCGTAGATGTAATGGAAGATGTCGGCTTTGGTGATTGCCCGGGTTGTTGACCTCTCCCCCGACCCCTCTCCGGTGGAGAGCGGAGTTTTCATCGCGTGTTTGATGCGGTTGAGAACGTTTTCAATGCTGCTGGTGACTTCGCTATTCCAGAAGCGGATCACGCGGAAACCCCTGGTATTCAAGATGCGCGTGCGTTCAGCATCGTACTCCCGCTGCTCTTTGTGGACTTCGCCATCAAGTTCCATCACCAATTTTTTCTCGATGCAGACGAAGTCAACGATGAACTCTCCAATGGCATGCTGACGTCGGAACTTGAAACCGAGTTTTTGGTTGCGCAGTTGCTGCCAGAGTTTTTCTTCTGCTTCCGTCTGTTCCTTTCTGAGTTCGCGTGCGAGAGGCTTGAGATGTTTCCAGGTTTCGGCATCGGTGGTCATGTAGCGCGGGTCAGACCTCACCCCCGACCCCTCTCCGGTGGAGAGGGGAGTTGTGCCCGCGCCAAACCCTCCCTCTCCTTTGGAGAGGGCCGGGGTGAGGTCATAAACCCTGTTAAACTCCTCCACCGCCCAATCCGTAATGTTCTCCCGCCGATTGCTCCAGTCTTCGTCGTATG
>JAERML010000223.1 GCA_016844425.1 Bacteroidota bacterium | reverse complement strand
GAAAAGACACACCACCAGCTCGTCCCATCATGAGCTGATTGAACTAACGGCAGCGCGCCCACACATAGCTACGCTCTGTTCGAGCATTTTGTTACGGCGAAAGAAGAATGCCCAAATCCTTGGAATTCCGAGCGATTTTCGTTACCTATGTGACATTCTGTTGCGTCGGCCCCTTTTTTCCCAGGACATAACCACAGATGAGTAGCCGGCGGGGTCGCGCTTGCTTCAGATAGCACTTGAGAAAATCCTGCTCCAAATGGCTGACAAGGCAATTGAGGTCAAGAACCTCGTCAAGGTATATCGTGAGAATTCCGAAGCGCCCGTGCGCGCCCTGGATAATCTCTCGCTCGATGTGAAACCCGGCGAGATCTTTGGCCTGCTCGGTCGAAATGGCGCCGGGAAAACCACCCTTCTTCGCGTCCTCACGACACTCATCAGACCGACCAGTGGCAGCGTCTCCATCATGGGGCATGATGTTCAAAGCAGTGGCCTGGAAGTCCGGAAGAACATTTGCGTGGTGCTCCAGGAGAACGCTGTGGAACTCTACCTCTCGGTGAAGGATAACCTGGCTACGTATGCGCGGTTCCATTCCATTCCCGGACATGATATCAAGCGAAGAGCCGACCGTGCTATCGGACAGTTCGGTTTGGGTGACTATGCTAATCAGAAAGTGATGGATCTCAGCGGCGGACTGAAACGCCGGGTGCAGGTTGCAAAAGTGTTCATGGTGGATAAGCCCATTGTTTTCCTTGATGAAGCTACCACCGGAATGGACCCAATCAACAAGCGAGCAACCCTTGATGCAATCCGTGATCAAGCACAGAAGGGACGGACAATTTTTCTGACTACGCACATCCTTGAAGAAGCCGAGGAATTGTGCGACACGATTGCCATTATCGATCAGGGGAAGCTGGTTGCGAGCGGCGACCTACAAACGATCAAAGCGCTTGCATCACGGGCGTTCGATATCAGCATGACCTTCGAATCGTTGGATGACGCCACAATGGATGAACTCCGACAGCTGAACCTTCTGAAACTGACGAGGCAAAACAACACGGTGGAGATGTGCGTCAAAGGTGTGGAGGCAACGGCGCTCGAGCTCATTGCCCGGCTTGCGAAGAAGCATTCCATAATTCATCTTGAAGTCACCAGTGCAACGCTCGAGGATGTGTTTCTGGAGTTGCTCTCCGATCGACGAAAGGAAGACGTTGTATGAACATGATTCTTGCCGTCATGTACCGGGAGTTCCGTATCCGGATCACCAGTTTGACGTGGGCTTTCTTTGACATGGTGATGCCGCTGATCTATCTTCTTCTCTTCGGTGTTGGACTGGACCGTGCAATGGCGGGCGGTGTCTTCGCTCAGGGGAGTTCACTCAGCTATAACGCGTTCTTCCTCCCCGGAGTTCTTGCAATGGCTTGCTTTGGTATTGCCACCAACACTTCGTATGGATTTTTCCTGGATCGGGACAACGGCATTTTCTATGAGTTCCTGACCTACCCGATGACTCGCGGTGAATTTCTTTTGGGGAAGATACTCTTCAACTGTCTCCTTTCACTTGCACAGTCGGTCCTCACCATTACCATTGCGGTGCTGGCGCTTGGCATCGAGCTGCGATGGGAAAGCGTCGGCTTTCTTTTCGCGGGAGTCGTGCTCGGTACGGCCGCGTGGTTTTTCTTCCTCGCCATTTTTGCTTTGCGCATCCGCCGGAACGACATCTTCAACACGTTCCTCAACATCTCCTACTTCGTTCTTATGTTTGCCAGCAGCATGTTCTATCCGATCGAGACAATGCCTGCCTGGCTGAAGACAATGGCGCATTTGAATCCACTGACGTGGCACACGGACGTGCTGCGTTACACGGCCATCGGCGTGGGGAGTGTCGACACCATCATGATTGAGGCCCTCGCGTTTGCCGTTTTCTTGATCATCTCATTCTACGGAGCTGTACGTACCTTACAGCACGCTGTCCTCAAATAAGCGGAGAAGTATGCACGCACTCAAAGACAGAGTCGCACTTATCACCGGAAGCACCGGCGAAGGGATGGGGCGGAGCATTGCCCTCACCGTCGCTCGCGAAGGAGCAAAGGTGGTTCTGAACTACGGCACGGGACATCCGAACAATGTTTCTGCTGCAGACAAGGTGCTCGTAGAAGTTCGTGCGCTTGGCGGAAAGGGATACGCGTTTAAGGCAGATACGCGCGAAGAAGACGAGGTCCAAGCGATGATCGACGGAGTCATCACACTCTACGGGCGGCTGGATTTCATGATCTGCAATGCAGGGGGTGGATGGGATGCACGAGATATTACCGAGATCGATCAGGAACACTGGCGGGGCGTTATCAAGGCCGAAATTGATGGATTGTTCTACTGCATCAAACACGCACTCCCCTACATGCGCGAGGCACACTTTGGAAGAATCATCGCCGTTACTATGGCGGGGATTGAGAAGATGACCGGGCCACCGTACGACTATGCTCTCGGCAAGTCCGCACGGAATACGCTAATCCGGGCGCTCGCCGAAAAGGAACTTGCAAACGGGATCACCTGCAACGTGGTGGCGCCAAGCCACACCCCTCGCCTGACGCTCCGCCAGGCGGTGGAAGCAGCAAAGCACTCTGCAAACTGGAAACGCAGAACGCACGCTTTGCCGCAAGATGCCGCGGAGGTTGTACGATTCCTCTGTGCTGACGAGGCGGCATTTGTTACAGGCAGCATTATTGAACTGGGGGGCAGCTCGGTGTGATTGCATTTCTTATTGTTGATCACTATGTTCAGACCAGTATGACGAACCAAATGAAAGCCCACCTCTGATGCGAGAATACCTCGACCTTGTTGAGCGGGTGCTGACCAATGGCACGTACAAGAAGAACCGCACCGGCGTCGACACACTTTCCTGCTTTGCCGAGCACTACACGGTTGACCTGAGTAAGGGCTATCCCCTTCTCACCACAAAGAAGGTGAACTTCAAATCAATGTTGTACGAAGTCCTCTGGTACCTTTCCGGCGAGGACCATATCCGGAACCTCAGGAAGCACACCAAAATCTGGGATGCGTGGGCCGATGAGAACGGTAATCTTGAGACCGCCTACGGCCGGTATTGGAGGAGATTCCCCAGTGCACAGGTAAATCCAGCCACCGGTCAGTACGAAGTGGTGGAGGTCGATCAGATCGGACGTGTGATTGAATTGTTGAAGACTGACCCCACGTCACGACGGATGGTAGTCACCGCATGGGAGCCGGGCAATGCACTCGGGAGCAAACTCCCCCCTTGCCATTATACGTTTGCCTTTAACGTGCAGGGAAATAGATTGAATTGCCATCTGACGCAGCGTTCCGGCGACATTGCACTTGGCATACCGTTCAACCTTGCGGCATATGCATTACTGACACAGATCCTTGGCCAGGAGACCGGCTTCGAGCCAGGCTTCTTCAGCCATACGATCGTTGATGCTCATATCTACGTTAACCACATTGATGGTTTGAAGGAACAACTCAGACGCACACCGAAGCCACTCCCCCATCTTGAGATCGCCCGTAAACCCATCGATGATCTC
>JAERML010000033.1 GCA_016844425.1 Bacteroidota bacterium | reverse complement strand
ACATACGACGCCATCGGCACGTTGAGCTCGAGGAAGATGCTCGTCCCGAACAAATGATGCGTGACTCCGTAGAGTGGTGTGCGGACGTAGAGAGGAGTGAAGAACGGAATCTTGTTCATGTCGTCGACCACTATGTCGAATTTTTCGTTCCTGAATTTCGACAGATAGGTCCACGCAAACCGGAAGTTGAACAGATACCTTCCACCGGCGCGGATGACACGGATGCCGTTCAGATCTTCTTCGGGGAGGGCGCCGCGAAACGACGAGCAGAAGAGAACAACCTCGTGGCCCATTTTCGCGATGCGGGAAAAGACTTCGTGCAGGTGGACTTCCGCACCTCCTGCGAGGGGATTCTTGATGTCCTGCCAGTTGACGACAAGGATGCGCAGGAAGATGAGAAGTCGGGTTGAAAAAGCCAGACGAAAGGTGAAGATTTGAGATTGAAGATCTTAGATGTAAGATTGGGTTTATCTTGACAATCTTGCCGTCTTGACGCTCGCCGCAAAAATGGCAACAAGCTCGCCCGCTTCTCGCGTGAGTGCAACGAGAAGTTCAGCTTCTACAACCCCGGTCTCACCGAGAATCTCCAACCAGTAAAGAGTTTCATCAGCTTCCTCGAGAACGATCCCCATCTTTGATGTGAAGTCAGGTTTGGACCTGCCTCGGCAGGCTGCTCGATAATTCGCGCCGACTGGTGTCCCTGATCGAAAGAGTTGATCACCAATCAGCCGACCTTCGCGCGTATTGGGAAGCTGTCTGCATAGGTTGATTACTGACTTTGCAAACTCCTTCGTGCGTTTCTTTAGTTCGACTTGATCCATCCAATCGCCCCTTCAATCTTCAATCTCAAATCTTACATCTTAGATTCTCCAACCTCATCTTTCCAATACTCAAACACATCCATGAGCGTCTGGCGTATGAGAATGGAGGGAGACCAGCCGGTAGCCCCACGAAGTCGCTCGTTGCTTCCGACGACTGTCGAGACGTCGTACGGCCTCAGACGCTGCGGTTCGGAAATGATCTTCACGGAGATCCCGCTGAGTGTTTGAAAGGCTTCCAGGATGTCTCTGATCTGGAGCGTCTGGCCGGAGCAAATATTGTACACCACATCGCTTTCCTTCCGGTCGAACAACATCCAGTATGCCCGCACAACATCGCGGACATCGGTGAAGTCGCGCCGGGCCTGGAGGTTACCGACCCGGAGTTCGGGTGGTCGACTGCCGGCAGCGATCTCGGCAAATTGCTTGCCGAAATCAGAGCAGACAAAGACGGGGCTTTGCCGGGGACCAACATGATTGAACGGACGCACCACTGTGACAGTCAGGCCGAAGCTCATTGCAAACTGTTGGGCAATGAGGTCAATGCTGGCCTTGCTCGCTGCGTACGGATTGTTGGGATTGATTGGACACGTTTCCCGGATCGGTTGATGCTTGGGATCCACTTTACCGTACACCTCGCCGGTGCTGACGACCATAACATGGGGGCCAGGGCCACCATCCCCCGTAAGCTTCCGACATCCTTCGAGGACGTTCATCCCACCGACTATGTTTGCCTGAAACGTCGCCAGGGGATCGCTCAAGGAGGCAGGAACAAACGCCTGACCCGCCAGGTGAAGAACTCTTTCAGGTCTGATCTGCGCAAAGAGTTTTGCAGTGCGAGCGGCGTCCAGAATGTCGAGTTGGTGGAGGTGAAGTGAGGGGCCAGCAATCCCGTCAAGATTGCGGGTAGGAGATTCTCCAAGGATAGTCCCGTGGACTTCTGCACCGGCCTGGCTGAGAAGAAATTCCGCGGCATGACTGCCGACAAACCCATCCACGCCCGTAATGAGCACACGCATGCCGGCTTACCGTCGGCTGTGTTTCTGAAGACGCGCGATATCCGCATCCACCATCATTCGCACCAGGCCTTCGAAGCTTACGCGGGGTTTCCACCCGAGCAGCCGCTGCGCTTTCCGTGCATTGCCAAGGAGACGGGTGACTTCTGCGGGCCTGTAGAACTTCCTATCAACCTTCACGTACTTCTTCCAATTCAATCCTGCGTGATCGAATGCAATCCGGGCAAAATCCCGGACGGTGTGCGATTCTCCCGTCGCCACGACAAAATCCTCCGCACGTTTCTGTTGAAGCATCCGCCACATCACTTCGACGTAATCGCCGGCGTATCCCCAATCCCTCTTCGCATCGAGGTTCCCGAGCCGTAGTTCCCTCGCCATGCCGAGCGAAATGCGTGCAACGCTGTCGGAGATCTTGCGAGTCACGAATTCAAGACCACGCCGGGGCGATTCATGATTGAACAGAATCCCCGACACTGCAAACATATCGTAGCTCTCGCGGTAGTTCACTGTGATGAAGTGCCCGTACACCTTGGCCACCCCGTAGGGGCTTCGCGGATAGAAGGGGGTAGTTTCGCTTTGCGGCGTCTCCAACACCTTGCCGAACATCTCACTGCTGCTTGCCTGGTAGAACTTGATCTTCCGGTTCACCAGTTTGATTGCTTCCAGCATTTTTGTTACGCCAAGCGCGGTGAACTCCCCGGTGAGGGTCGGCTGAGTCCAGGAGGTGGGGACAAATGACTGGGCGGCCAGGTTGTAGACCTCCTCAGGCTCCACCTCTCCCATCAGCTCAATAAGCGAGAGCTGGTCCAGAAGGTCCGCCTGAACAATTGTGATCCTCCCCCGCAGATGCTCGATCCGCTCAAAATTCTCCGTACTTGCCCGCCGCACCATCCCGTATACTTTGTAACCCTTCTCGAGAAGCAACTCTGCAAGATAAGATCCATCCTGCCCGGTCACACCAGTAATGAGAGCTCGTTTCACGCAATGTCTTTCGTTTGAAGTGAGTGGTTATTGCTTTCCGCCAGTGTCGGGCGAGGTTTTTGTTGTTGCCAGCAGAGTCTGCGTCTCGTTGATCCGCTGCTTGAGCCCCTGGTCGGTCGGGTACATCACCGCAAGCTCCCGGAGCACCTCGAGCGTTTTTGCATAGTCCTTCCGTACTTCATAAATCTCAAGCAACACGCGGTACGGGTTATAATAGGATTGCATGTTCACCTGTCCCGACTTCATCATCTCCCGTGCGATCGGCTCGACCTCGGAAGCAAGTTCGTTAAACTTGTCCTCCCTTCCCAGGCGGTGATAGAACGATGCGATGTCTGATTGTAGATCCCATCCCATCGGAATCTTCACGCGGGGCATCAGTTGCTCCATCCGGTCGAGCACTTCCACCCCCTTCTCTTTCTGATTCGTCACATTTGCGTAGTAAAGAGCAAGCCGGATGAATGCCGACCGATAATTGACCATCATCCTGGTGGTGTTTTCATCGAAGTAGACGGTGGGGTCAGCCACCTTTCGCCACTTGTAACCGTATTGAGGAGTTTTCGAGAATCCTTCAGGCTCGTTCAAGAGGTTCGCTGCAAGCACTTCCGGATTGATACTCCGGTCTTGATCAACCACCTGACGCGGTTCGAGCCGCCACGCCATTCCGTGGAACCAGAGATACTGGTCGAGCCCGATCTTGCTGTCCGGCGATACGGTCACTGCAAAGTAAATCGGGCGTTTCCACTGGTTGGTGTACACGATATCTTGCACCATAATGTCCTGTACACGCAGAGCCTTGGTGGGACCAATCTGCAGGGTGTTGCGGAACTGGAAACTGATTCTTCCCTTATTAATCAGGGTCGTGTCTGTCACGCCGTAGCGCTCGAAGGCCTCACGAGGAACCGGAAGTTCCATCTGCCGCGGCTCCCACGCAACTGGCTGAATCCGCTCAATCTGCGCGTCAGTGCGGCTGATTGGCACCGCCTTCGCCTCCGGGTAGTAGGGAGTGTTTTTCATCTGTTGGATGTACCATGGTGTGTTGACCAGGCTCAGGTTTACGATACGAACATCGCGCCTGACGCCTTCCACATCCTGGAGATACCAGAGTGGAAAAGTATCGTTGTCACCGTTGGTGAAAAGGAGAGCATCCTTCTCGCATGTCTGGAGAAGGTTGTACGAATAGTCCCATGCAACATAGTTGCCGGAACGATCATGGTCATGCCAGTTGACGCGCGCAAGGTTTCCGGGAATGGCAATCGCAAACACCCCGACAACCGCGAACGAGAGTGTCTCCGCCATCCGTTGCTCCTGGATGAACTTCTTGACGTAGTCCACCAGTGCAACCACTCCGAGTGCAATCCAGAGAGAAAAGACGCAAAAAGCCCCGACATAAAAATAGTCGCGTTCACGCGGCTGTGGCTCTTGTTGATTCTGGTAGAGGGCGAGTACCGGCCCAAGAATAATAAACATCGCTACAAACACGAGCCACATTTTCCAATCTTTCTTGAACTGGTAGTAGATGCCCAGCAGTCCAATGAGGAACGGTATCCCCCACGTGTCCTTCCATCCAACTCCTGCATCCTGGACATCTGCGGCCTGGCCGATATAGTTCCAGCCGACATACCGGAAGAACATGTGGTTTAACTGGTAACGGATCAGGAAATCCATGTCACTGGTGTAGTTGGTATAGATTCCCTGGTGCTGCGGCTCGTTGCTATAACGGCGCTTCATCACGGGAGCGTCCCCATACTGTTCGCGACTGAGGTACGACGTCAACCGGGCCAGGTTGCTGGGGTCGTTCTCATTCATCGGCGGGTTGGCGTTTGAACGAATCAGCACGGTGGTATACGTGGTATAACCGACAAAGATCAGGACGATGGAGAGGAGAGCGATGTGGAGCATTTTCTTTTTCTCCACATACGAATAGTATACGCCGAACATCGAAGCTCCAATGAGGATCCACGGGATCCAGGAGATAATATCGCTCTTGCTTCCCCTGAACTCGCCATCCATCATACCGGGAATCCACTTGACAATGCCGGGATATACCACGCCAAACACCACCACCGAAATGATGCCCAGCTTGATGAAGCCGTTCGGCGAGAACTCATACTTCCTGAAGTAAATGATCATCAGGACCGGGAAGATGGTAAGGAGAGCAAGGAGGTGAACACCAAGGGAGAGTCCGATCAGGTATGCGATGAACAGTATGTACTTCTCGTTTCCTTCCCTGTCAGCATGGTCAAGCCATCGCATGACCAGCCACATAATGGCGGTCAGGAAGAGCATGCTGACGCCGTACACTTCTGCCTCAATCGAGTTTGCCCAGTACGTTGTACTGAATCCCAGTGAGAGCGCTCCAATGATCGCGGCACCGTACACCGTCACTTTGTCCGAGACTGTTGCCGGCACGCCGCGGAAGTTGGTGATTACGCGAACAATGATGAGGTAGAGGAACATGATGCCCATTGCGCTGCAGAGTGCGGAGAACGCGTGTGCCCGAACTGCGTGGTCAGCCGCGAATGGAATCATCATGGCGATTCGGGTGACAAGCAGGAAAAGAGGCGAACCGGGGGGATGCGGAACCTGCAGCATGTGGGCGGCAGCGATGAACTCTCCAACATCCCAGAAAACCACGGTTGGCGAAATTGTGAGTGCGTACGTTATCATGCTAACGAAGAATACAGCAACGGCGGCGGTGCGGTTTAGGAAGGTATGCGTCATGAACCCCTCATCTGGTCGGAGACATGCTCGGCAGGATGTCTGCAGGAACCAAAAGCATGGTCGAGCGTGAATTCAAATCGACTGAATATACCGGAAAAAAGGGTGAGTTTCAAGGAAATCGGTTCGGGTCAAGCGTTCAAGGCGCGTCTGAAAGAGAAACAACCCTTCGCGGCTTCAGGAAATCGGGTGACATCTGCACTACGAGCGAGATGACCCCCAGTGGGTATACGCCCCAGAGATAGTTGAGGTGAGTCATCTTGTTGAAGGAGACAAAGAGAACGTACGCAACGAACGCTATGGTGATCGCGAACCCAAGATCGTGGTTTTTGATGCGGCTTTGATAGACAGGCGCCAGGAGAATCAGCACACCCCCGACAATGAGAAAGGGGGTCTGCAGACCTTCCGGAAGAAAATACCAGAGAGAGGTGTTATCCCCCGTGGCATGGTGAGTGAGATAATACAACACCGTTGCGGAGAAGAATCCCTGCACATCCCAGAGGACGAAGGGAAGCAAAAGGCATGCAGCGGTGACAAGAAGTCCGGTGAGGAATGACCCGAGGTGAAGCCGGTTCATTACAAGCCACACAAGAACCACGATCAATATGAGTGCGCCGGGGAGTAGCTTGCATCCCAGCGCAAAACCAAATGCAACGCCCGCTGCAGCAAACGAGCGATAGGTGAGCATCACGAGCCCCGCTACCGCAAAGAAGGCAATGACCATATCCGTAACTCCGAGAATCATCAGCTCGCTTCCCAGCGTTGTTGCTGAGAGAAAAAGCGCGAGACCTGCTGTTGCCGCAAGTGTTCTCGTGCTTCGCTCCGAGAGCCGATACGTCACCCAGGAGACTCCAGCAGCGGTGCATAGCAGGAAAAACAGATTCCCGATGCGGATGGCACTGTACTCCCGAACAATCATCTGGAAGGGTGCGAATGATGCAAACATCATGGGAAAGTATGGGTATCCATAGGAATATCGGATCCCGTACATGGTGGTGACACCTCCCGTTGTGTCAATATGTGCACCGCCGGCGACGTCATGTGCCAACTGACTTCGGGTTGTGTAGGGGTTCCTTCCGTGGACAAAGAATATCTCGTTCGCATAGAAGGTGTTTGCCCCGATGTCAATGAGCCTGTCCTTGACTTGCGGATCGGACGTCCCCCGGACAAACTCACGAACATGAAAGCCAAGAAGTCCGGTGGACGCGAGAAGAAAGACTCCGACAAGCAATGGAGTCGGAAGACGATACCGCAGAAACGGGATTCTTTCCAACAATCTGAGAATGACGGGAGTTGCGAGGAGAAGTGCGCAGAGAAAGAGGAGAAGGATGAAAGTCTGCGGTCCAAACCCCCACGCGTGCTCCCCCACATAATTCATGAGGGCCGAGAAGAGAACAAGAAGGGCAACACATGTCACCGACCAGCGGCTGGCCGAGTGCCCCGCTAACCCGGTCTGACGGTCATCGAAGCCTTGCTGCTGAAGAGGAGCCATCGGACTGGTCAATGATTGTGATTTGATTCCTGGTGATCGGGACTGTGAGGCCACTTCCCCAGCGCCTTGTCTGCACAGGTCTTCATCGCAATGGATTAGACAATCAGCCGTTCCGCGATCTCATCACAGAGGAGGAATCCCTTCGATGTAAGGCGAAGCGTGTCGCTTTGCAAAGTGGCGTCGTTTTCACGGAGCAGATCCTCGATCAACGCGTGCCGCGTCCCGAGTAAAGAAATGCCAAAGTCCGATTCGAATCGCCTGACATTCAAACCATCACTCCGGAGTCCGAGGAAAATCCGCTCCGTCATCAACTCGTTGAGGGCAACCTGCTCTTCCGAGATGAGCGGCAACTGACCTGAGGTAAGACGCTCTATGTAATGCGAGAGGCTTGCGATGTTCCACCAGCGGCGGCCCGCAGGATCATCCCCGCGTTTCCAGAATGAGTGCGCGGAGGGTCCAAACCCCAGATAGCTCTGATGATTCCAGTAATTGTAGTTGTGCCGGGACCGGAAACCAGGACGGGCATAGTTGGAGACTTCGTAGTGCTCGTAGCAATGACCCTCCATGAGCGACATTGTCCGCTCATACAACTCAGCTTCGACTTCCAGAGGGTTGGGTGAGACCGTCCGCGAACTCACCATACGAGCAAGCGGCGTGTGGTCTTCCACAATCAGACTGTATGCAGAGATATGTTCAGGGTTCAACTCGATTGCTCGGATGAGAGTGGCCTCCCACTGTTCCGCCGTCTGACCAGGAAGAGAGAAGATGAGATCGAGACTTAGGTTCGTGAAGCCTGCCCTGCGAGCGGCATCTACACACTCCACCGCCTCCCTCCCCGTGTGGATCCGGCTGAGGAACTGTAGCTCCTTTTCATCGAACGACTGAATTCCAATGCTGAGCCTGTTCACTCCGAGCGAGCGGTAGGCAGCAAGCTTCTCAGGAGTGACGGTTCCCGGATTGGTCTCTACCGTGATCTCGGCATCGGACGCGATGGCGAAGGTGCGATGGAGACGGGAAAGAATACTTTCCAATTGTGCTGGTGTCAGTAGCGAAGGTGTGCCGCCGCCGAAGAACACTGTCTCGAAAACCACGCCATCGCCATACGAGGCGTATGTATCGATTTCACGACGCAGGGCGGCAAGGAAGGGGTCCATCGGCGACATAGTTTCGATGGAATAGAAATCACAGTAGATGCACTTCCGTTCGCAGAATGGTATGTGAAGATACAGTGATGGCATGCCTATCGCACCATTGTCCCTATGCGATCCCACCTGGCATTGACCACCCGATCCAGGAATCCATCCTTGTCGGCGGATTCATCCCACGACCAGTAGACGAGCTTTGCCTTGCCGATGATGAGATCTTCAGGGACGAACCCCCAGAACCTGCTGTCGAGGCTGTTGTCGCGGTTATCCCCCATCATGAAGTAGTAATCCTTTTCCACACGATACATGGTTGCCTCCATCCCATCCACAAAGACCATCCCCCCTCCGATGACACGAACGCTATGACCCTCGTGTCGGATAAGGTTCCAATACTCAGTGATGGTTGACGGTCCGAGTGTCAGCATATCCCCCCTCTTCGGGATCACCAGCGGAGCGAAGTTATCCTCATTTGAAGCAGCACCTTTCGGAAAGATCCGGTAGTCCCGGAATTCCCTGGGGAGCACCTGCGCCCGGTCGATTCGGGCACTCGACGGCAGAGGAAGCATCCTGCCGTTGACGTAGACTTGCTTGTTCACAATCATCATGGTGTCGCCGGGCGTAGCCACACACCGCTTAACGTAGTTAATCACTTCCTGTGGACGCGCCACCTCGTAACCACCAGGGAATTCAAACACCACCACGTCCCCGGGACGTGGTTTGGAAAATGCAGGAAAGGTAAAGTAAGGGAGAGAAATGTCGGTAAAGGGAACGTAGCGGGGAGTTTTCGCTCCATAAATGAATTTGTTGACGAGAAGAAAGTCTCCCGCGAGAAGTGTATTCTCCATTGAGCCCGTGGGGATGCGATACGCCTCCACGATGAAGAACTTCAGGAAGAGCGCGGCAAGCATCGTCAGGGCGATGGTCTCGGCATATTCCCTGAGGCGGTGCTTTCTTCGTCCGCTCACCTTCTCTTCCTCGCCAATAGCCGCTGGGACAATGGGTACCTGCGCTTCTTCCATGGAGTCCACGCTCACTTGATCAATGAACCGATGCGGCCCGGACGGATGGAGCCGAGCTTTGCGAAAATGTTAAGTATGGGTGTGTCGGGATTCCATGACCAATACACGATCATCGGTGTGCCGACGATGTTTTCTTCCGGAATGAATCCCCAGAACCGTCCGTCGAGACTGTTATCCCTGTTGTCTCCCATTCCAAGAAGATAGTTGTGTCCCACGGTGTACGACGTCGCCGGCACTCCATCGATAAGAACATGCCCGCTCTGGTTGGTTTGAACGGTGTGCCCCTCGCGTCGGATGAAGGTCTCCCACTGCATAACGTTGGTGTAGTCAAGAGGAATGATGTCGCCCTTACTTGGAATAACCACCGGACCCCAGTTGTCCTCATTGTATGGGGCTCCCTTCGGGAAGATCCGCGGGTCGGTCACGCCCGGGGGAGTCATGTTGTAAGAATTGAATTTCATGTTGCGGGGTATCGGAACTGGCCGGCCATTCACGTATACCACCCGGTTGATGATCTGCACGGTATCGCCGTGAAGACCGATGACACGCTTGAGATAGAAGAGGAATTCTTCAGGGTTCACCTCGTCGCGCTGACCCGGAAACTCAAACACGATCACATCGCCGTGTTCAACATCCTGGAACGCCGGAACGCGAAACCAGGGAATCCGGATGTTTGTGAAGGGAATTGTCCGCGGCGTCGTACCCCCATAAATGAACTTATTCACAAAGAGAAAATCGCCAGCCATGATCTCGTTCTCCATGGAGCCCGTCGGCACTTCAAACGATGCAAGGACGAAACTATTCAGGAAAAAGAATGAGACCAGGACAAACACCATGTCCTTGAAGAAATCCTTGACAGGCTCCTTCTTCTGTTCTTCCTGTTTTCCTGTCGATATTTTGCTCATGAGTACTCCTTGTTACAGTGCTGTTGGTTAATCGTCTTCCATGGAAAGAACGGCGAGAAATGCTTCCTGGGGAATCTCCACGCGACCCACCTGCTTCATACGCTTCTTGCCCTCTTTCTGTTTCTCCAGCAGTTTGCGTTTCCGCGTGATATCGCCACCGTAGCATTTGGCGAGCACGTTCTTCCGCATTGCCGAGATCGTCTCTCGTGCCACGACCTTGCTGCCGATGGCTGCCTGGATTGCAACTTCAAACATCTGACGTGGGATCAGCTTTCTTAGTTTCGCGCAGAGCTTCTTTCCCCACTCGTGGGCCTTCTCACGATGAACAATGGTTGAGAATGCATCGACCGATTCGCCATTCAGCAGAATATCCAACTTCACAAGGTCGGACTCGCGAAAGTCGAGAATCTCGTAATCAAACGAGGCATACCCCCGGCTTGTGGACTTGAGTTTGTCGTAGAAATCAAAAATGATTTCGGACAGAGGCATTTGATAGTGAATGTCTGCCCGTGTCGGGTCGAGGTATGTGGTGTTCTTATAGACGCCGCGGCGCTCCATGCAGAGCTTCATGATATTGCCGACATACTCCGTGGGGACGATGATCTGCGCCTTGATGAACGGCTCCTCGACCTTCTCAATCTCTCCCAGCGGCGGCATGTAGGATGGGTTGTCCACCAGCACCACTTCTCCGTTCGTCTTCGTTACCCGATACTCGACGTTGGGGACCGTGTTGATGATGTTCTGATCGTACTCCCGCTCAAGCCGCTCTTGCACGATCTCCATATGGAGGAGGCCAAGGAACCCGCAGCGGAACCCGAACCCGAGCGCGGTGGATGTCTCCGGTTCGTACACGAGAGAAGAGTCGTTGAGTTTCAGCTTGTCAATAGACGCACGCAGGTCTTCAAAGTCGTCGGCATTCGTGGGGTAGACGCCGCTGAAGACCATCGGCTTCACAACCTTGTATCCAGGCCAGGGCGCATCGGCGGGATTCGCGGCGGACGTCACCGTGTCGCCCACTTTTGTATCGTGCACGTCCTTGACGCCCGCAATCAGATAACCCACGTTCCCTGCAGAGAGTTCTCCCGTCCTGCTCTTTTTCATCTCCAACACTCCCACCTCTTCCGCTTCGAAGACTTTGGCGTTGTGGAAGAACTTCACTTTCTCCCGTTCCTTCAAGGTTCCATCAAAAACGCGAAGATACACAATCGAGCCGCGATAGATATCGAAGACTGAATCAAAAATGAGGGCACGAAGCGGCGCATCCGGGTCTCCCTGCGGTGGCGATATTCTCGTCACCACGGCTTCGAGGATTTCGTCAATGCCAAGGTTAGCCTTGGCGCTGGCAAGGATGATCTCCTCATCCTTGGAGCCGATAAGGTCTTTGATCTGGTGCTTTACGGTGTCGATCATCGCGCTGGGGAGATCAATCTTGTTGATGACCGGAATGATTTCCAGTCCTGCATCGATGGCAAGATAGAGGTTGCTGATCGTCTGCGCTTCCACACCTTGGGACGCATCTACCACGAGGATAGCGCCTTCACATGCAGCGAGTGACCGGGAGACCTCGTACGAAAAGTCCACATGCCCGGGTGTATCGATCAGGTTGAGCGTGTAGTCTCCTCCGTCCTTCGCCTTGTACTTCATTTGAATGGCGTGCAACTTAATGGTAATGCCGCGCTCCTGCTCCAGATCCATATCGTCCAGGACCTGATTGAATTTCATCTCACGGGCTGTAATGGTGCCTGTTCGCTCCAGCAAACGGTCAGCAAGGGTGGACTTGCCGTACGGATTGCCTTCATGAATGGGTGCTGCTTACCTTCGTTGTTGACTCCATGAACACAAAATCCGTCGCCAGTTGGTCGGGACGGACTTCGCATGTACGCTGGGGAAAAATCACGGGTCAAATATACGCTATTCCGTGGAGAGTTGCAACGAAACCGTCAGGCCGCGGTAGGCATAGTCTATCTTTAATCTGTCCTAAATTCAAGCTGAATCCTGAATGCCTTTTCAGAAAACGAGACTCATCCTACGATGAAGGTCTCGATGAGGAACGGAAGCACGATCGAATTGACGCTCCGGGTCTTTCCTATGGGATGTCATTTGAGAAGGCGAGGGCATGAGATGGCTGAAACGCGGAACCTCAGCCTCCTTGCCATTCCAGGCAGACGTTCGTATCTTGTTTCCAGAGAACAACAATACAATGTGCGGATGACAAATCAATTCCTCTCTCAACTTGACTCGTTTCTCACAACGCATGCATCCCGCTCGCCCGACAGCCCCCCGGTCGCGGTGTTCGACTGCGATGGAACCATTATTCAAGCGGATGTCGGTGAAGCAATGTTCTACTTTCAACTCGAACATTTCCTTTTCCGCGTCTCACCGGCATCTCTCTGGCCCGACTTCCCCAAGCAGGATGAGCTGAACAACCTCTACGAGAGCATTGTCGCACTTCCTCAAGAAAAGAGGACTCAGGACAGGAGGTTCCCCTCGTTTGCGGAAATGATGATTGATTGGTACTTCGACCAGCTTGCCGAAGGAGCAACGGAAAAGGCATGCTCGGATATTGTTCGATTGTGGGCCGGGTTCAGTCGTACCGAGATCCATCAGGTAGCGAGTGCAACGTTAACGCAGGAGCTTGCTTCACCCGTCAGTCAGCGGACCATTGGCAGGGCAACGCTGCCAAAGGGAATCAGGTACATTCAGCAAGTGGTCGATCTGTTTCGACGGCTGCAACGGCGGGGCTTCGATCTCTGGGCCGTTTCCGGAAGCAACCAGTGGAGTGTGGAAGCGGTGTTCCAGCGGCTCGGCCTCCCTGCCGATCATGCAATAGGAATCGACCTGCTTGAGTTTGATGGAGAGCTTACCTCCCAGGTGAGAGCCCCGGTGCCCGTCCTTGGAGGCAAAGTCCTCGCACTGCAACATCGGATAACCAAACAGCCGTTGATCGTCGTGAGCGATTCCACGTACGATATTCCGTTGTTCGAATTCTCGGCGGGTCTGAAAATCCTCGTGAAGCCACAGGACGCCAACAACGACGATTTCTTCCGCAAGGGAAATATCCGGAAGGATACATCCTGGCTCGTGATTGAACGCCCTACACTTCTGGATTCTCTCAGCTGATCCCCAACAATGGCCGACGTCGCAGTTACAATCATCGGAGGAGGCGTAGTTGGTCTCGCTATCGCGGCGGAATTGGCGCCACACTACTCACCTCTCTTTGTCCTCGAGCGAAACGCAAAGTACGGTCAGGAAACCTCCAGTCGAAACAGTGAAGTAATCCACGCGGGGATTTATTATCCGCACGGCTCTTTGAAAGCACGGCTCTGCGTGGAGGGGCGGGAGCTCCTCTATGCACTCTGCCGGAAGCACAACATCTCCCACCGGAAGATCACCAAGATCATCACCGCAACCCAACCCACTGAATCATCGGCGCTCGACCAGCTTTACCACCATGGCCGGGCAAATGGCGTTGATCTCCGGATGCTGACTGCCGACGAAGTCCATGATTTCGAACCCGCTATCACATCTTTCGGCGGCATCCTCTCTCCAGAGACGGGGATCATCAGCGCGCATGGATTGATGGATTACTTCTTCCACACCGCAAAGGAACATGGTGCCGAAGTACAGACGCATTGTGAGGTGGTAGGGATAGATAAAAAACTAGGTGAGTATGAGGTCAGCATTCAGGAAAGTGGATTGCGTTCGGCTTTCACTACCGAGTGGGTGATCAACGCAGCAGGACTGGAAGCCGACACCATTGCCGCGCTTGTGGGCATTGACGTGGATGCCGCAGGATATCGCATACACTATTGCAAAGGAAGTTACTTCGCACTCCCCGGCTCGCTGCAGAAGCTCATCACTCATCTTGTTTATCCAGTCCCTCAAAAGGAGTCCCTTGGCGTGCACGCAGTAGTTGATTTGACTGGACGCGTAAAGTTCGGACCTGATGTTGAGTATCTCCCGAGGCGGACACTCGACTACCAGGTTGATGAAGCAAAACGCCATGAGTTCGCTGAATCGGTCCGACGCATTGTCCCTCAAGTGAAGGACGATGACCTTACACCGGACATGAGCGGCATACGTCCTAAGTTGCAGAAACTTGGGGAGGCGCAACGAGACTTCATCATCTGTCACGAATCCGACCGGGGCCTTCCAGGGCTGGTTAACCTCATCGGCATCGACTCCCCGGGACTGACCGCGTCACCAGCGATTGCGAAGTATGTGTTTCAACTGATCAAAGCAAGCTAGTCGA
>JAERML010000222.1 GCA_016844425.1 Bacteroidota bacterium | reverse complement strand
GGTCACCCTTTCGGAAGAGAAACGGTTGGTCTTCCAGGACAAAGTCCAGCTTCCGCGGCTCTATCTCACCTGGCCAAGCGCACGACTCAATACTCGTGAGGATGCCGTCCTGGATGTGCTCACAGATGTTCTGAGTGTGGGGAAAAACTCCCGTCTCTACAAGTCTCTCGTCTACGAGAAGCAGGTTGCGCAATCAGTGGTTTCCTATCAAAACGGCTCGGAGATTGCTGGTGAAGTTGGAATACAGGTCACCGCCAAACCCGACAAATCGCTCACTGAGATGGAGACAGCGGTGAATGATGAGCTGCAGGAACTTTTGAAGAACGGTGTCACAGAGCGTGAGATCCAGAAATCACTGCACAACAAAGAGGCGCAGCTGATCAGCAGTCGGGCCACCGTCTTCGGCAAAACCAACGCCCTCGCAACGTACTTCACCCTGACTGGTGATGCCAACAACTTCAACACTGAGTTCGACAGGTTCAAGGGCATCACTCCACAGGAGGTTCTCGACGTTGCACGAAAGATCCTGACCGACAATAAAGTGGTGCTAAGTGTGGTTCCGGAAGGGAAACCGGAGTTGGCCGCAGAACCGAAGACATTGAAACGGAAGGAGAATATCGAATGAACGCTTCAACAATCCTCGTCATCATGATGAACTTTGCATTTTTTAGCGCACGAAGTCAGGGAGAACTGGACCGGACCAAGAGACCTGAGGCACTGGCGACGCCAACCGTACAACTCCCGAAGATTCAGAAGGCAACCCTGACCAACGGACTCTCTGTGTGGCTCGTGGAGGACCATGAGCTTCCTATGGTGGCCTTCAACCTCGTGATCCAATCGGGATCAGACCACGATCCCATCGACAAACCGGGGATCGCTTCCATGACGGCCGAAGTTCTGGATGAGGGTACCGTTAGCAGAGACGCTCTCTCCATTGCCGACGAACTGGAATTCCTCGGCGCAAACCTTACCACTCGGTCAACCGTGGATGGGTCATTTGTTTCGTTGAACACGATCACCCGCCGTCTTGATGACGCCGTCGCGGTATTCGCGGATGTTATCTCCAACCCGACCTTTCCTCAAAAGGAGTTTGAGAGACTGAAGAAGCAGCGCCTCACGGGCCTCCTTCAGCAGAAGGACCGTCCCGGGACTATTGCATCCCTTGCATTCAACTTCATCCTATACGGAGCGGACCATCCCTATGGTAACGATGCCTCTGGCTCGGAGAAATCACTGAACGCAATGACTCGTGAGGATCTTGTCGCGTTCTACAGCGCTTACTACCGACCGAACAATGCAACGCTGATTGTTGTTGGCGATGTTACCCTTAAGGATATCACCAAGCGACTGGAAAAAGGACTCGCAGCCTGGAAATCGGCTACTGTCCCGACAATTTCCCTCCCTCCCTCCCCCTCCATCGACCGGAGGCGCGTCTATCTGATTGATAAACCTGGCGCTGCGCAATCTGAAATCCGGATCGGTTCCCCTGCCGCGGCGAGGAACACGCCAGATTATTTCCCGATCACCATCATGAACCGCATCCTCGGTGGGCAGTTTTCCAGTCGCCTGAACATGAACCTGCGTGAAAAACGTGGCTTCAGCTACGGCGTTCGTTCGGGCTTTTCATTCACCAAGCAAGCTGGTCCTTTTGTGGCCAGCGGCGGGGTGACAACTGCCAAGACGGACAGTGCGGTCCAGGAGTTCATTCACGAGATCGACCGAATGTACAAGGATGGGATGACGGCCGAGGAGCTTGCGTTTGCAAAGAAGGGAATGACAGGCAACTTCGCACTTGGCTTTGAGACACCGGCTCAAATTGCAGGAGCGCTTCAGAACGTTGTCCTTTATCAGCTCCCGGAAAACTACTATGACACGTACCTCGTTAACATTAACAAGGTATCACTGGATGAAGTGCAAAACGCGGCTCAAAAGTACCTTGATACATCGCGGATGGCAGTAGTGGTGGTAGGAGATTTGAATGTGGCAAAGGAAGGTGTAACGAACCTTCACCTGGGCGAGACGGTGTTATGTGATGTTGAAGGGAAAAGGCTGACTCAGTAGTTCTTCTCGTCGTCTCGGACGTGCGGCGGAATGGCCACCATTCCGCCGCATTCGCGTTACAGCTTTCCGATGATTGCTTCAGTCATCTCTATTGTCCCCACAGCGTGGGCAGGACTCAAGTCCCTCGTCACCGATTTACCTTCTTTCAACACGGCAGCAACCGCATTCTCAATTCTATCGGCGGCGCTGCTCTCCTTCAGGTGCCGGAGCATCATCGCCGCCGCCAGCACAAGGGCACAGGGATTGGCGAGGTTCTTCCCCGCTATATCCGGTGCACTTCCGTGGACCGCCTCGAAAATTGCAGCAGTATACCCGATGTTGGCGCCGGGCGCCAGTCCAAGGCCCCCAACGAGCCCCGAAGCGAGATCGGAAAGAATGTCACCAAAAAGATTTGTCGTGACGATGACGTCAAACTGATGCGGGTTCACAACCATCTGCATCGCCATGTTGTCGACAATCTTGTCATTGGTGATCAGATCCGGATACTGCGCACCAACGGCGCGTGACACTTCAAGAAAAAGCCCCCCTGTGTATTTCAGGATGTTGGCTTTGTGGACTGTGGTTACTTTTTTCCGCTTCTGTTCGCGAGCATACTCATAGGCGTACTTCACGATCCGCTCGGAGCCGGAGCGTGTCACAATACCGATGGTCTCAGCCGCACTTCGTGACGGATCAATGTAGTGCTCGATGCCTGCGTAAAATTCCTCCGTGTTCTCCCGAACGATCACCAGATCAATATCCTTGTACCGCGACGGAACTCCCTCAAATGACTTCGCCGGACGGAGGTTGACGTACAAATCGAACTCCTTGCGGAGCGCTACGTTCACGCTCCGAAAACCGGAACCAACTGGCGTGGTGAGAGGCCCTTTTAGTGCAACGCGGGTACGAGCGATGGACTCTGTCACGTGGGGCGGGAGCGGATCTTTGTACTTGTCAATCGCGCTCAGGCCAGCCTCTACTTTGTCCCAATCAATCTTCACCCCCGTGGCTGCGATGATCCTGACGGCAGCATCGGCAATGCTCGGACCAATCCCGTCCCCCGGAATCAATGTTACCTTGTGCATTCTGTTCCTTCTGATGAGATTCTAAGGTAAGGCTTGCGCACCAAAGTACGGAAAACGGCGTGGAGATTCAACGCAGATAACAGATTAGCCGGTTGAGGTAGTGATGAGGGTGGGTTACTTGCGCGGAAAGATCTGTCAGTTCAGAACATCGATGTGTGTGCTGTCAGGCCAGACGGTCATTAACATCCGTACGGGAAGCACGGGGTTGATACCACCGGTTGTCCCGACTGCGAGTATTTGTGTCCTTGAAGAATTGCCGCTCCGCTTGATGAGAAACTCCGCATGCGGAGTGGACCGCGCACCGCCGAGAGTTTCAAGGCCGTTGGGAAGCAGGTTCACACTCATAAAGGATCCTCCTCCGCCTCCCACATCAAACGGCTGTCGATAATATGTTTGTGCCTTGATACCGAGTTGTCGTAGTTCATCGAAGATGACTGTCCGGTTA
>JAERML010000221.1 GCA_016844425.1 Bacteroidota bacterium | reverse complement strand
AACAGGAAGAGGAGGCAATACCGGTGTCGATCAGGTTGCAGACGTCTCGTCGTCGCTCGTATACTTTGCTATCTGCAGGCGACTGTGCAATGCCAGTTTTTCCAGAATATTATGTACATGACTCTTGACTGTATATGTCGCGATGTTGAGCCGATGGGCGATTTCCTTGTTGCTTAGAGCATCGGCAATCAGTGCTATGATTTCACGCTCACGTTTCGTCATTCCCACTGCTTTGTTCAGTTGCCCATTTCCCTTCTTGAGTGCGTGCTCAACAACATGAGAAAAAAGTGAGTGGGTCAGCGAGGGTGGAATAATTTTTTTTCCATGGCCCACCGATCGTATGGTCGTGAGAAATTCCTCGACCGTCGCATCCTTCAGAATGAAGCCCGATGCTCCTGCCTGCACGAACTCGACGATGTCCAACTGCGTAGGGATAAGACCCATTCCGATCACCTTGAGTTCTGGAGTTTCCTTCGTCAGCGTGGCCACTACCCGCAAACCGTTTTGATTCCGCAAGCCGAAATCGAGAAGAATCACCTGAGGTTTCAGGGTGCGTGCCTTGAGTACAGTGTTTTCACTCCCTCCCGATGCTGCCACAACTTTCATATCTGCTTGCTCATTGATCATGGCGGCAAGACCATCGCGCAACAGGCGGTTATCTTCAATCAGAAGGATTCGGATTTTGCTCATCACGACGGGATCATCATAGTTTTATTGGTCAATTTGCAGGGAGTGCCGTCCGGACAGCACACACTCCAAGGACTTGGCAAAAAAATATAGAGAAGGTAATTCTAATTGTCAAGGGATAGGGGAATGTTTAGCGACGGTGTGATTGTTCCCATTTTGAAAAAAGTGAGCTTGTACATTTACAGTTTGTATCTGACCAGGACTCTCCCGACCTCGGGAGCCCATGAGCGAAGTCGAAACCTGCTCTGTGTGCATTTGTCACCCTTCGACTCCGCTCAGGGTGACTGTTGTGTATTCGAAGCAGTCAAACTGAGACACTACCCACAGTGCGTAGCCCTTGACGTTGAATGGATTCCATCGTAGGTAAGATCGCCACGAAGAAAGCTTCACTTTCCCTCAACGAGAAGGCGAGTCAGGAACCGCACCCCATTCACCCACTCGAACAGCCACACCTCGGCCCACTTCAGCGGATTCCAAATATGAAGATACCAACGTTGCCAGACGCGTTGTGCGTGCACCCTCGTGTATGCGCCTGCAAACGGGTTATGTTTCTTGAACCAGAGGCTGATGACAGAAGGAACCTTGACTTCCGGCATCTCCTCGTGAAGCCTCTCGTAGAGCATAACGAGTTCTTTTGCCTTGATATCCCGCCAGTCAGTGATGTCCTGTCTTGTCTTTGCGATCAGCTCCTGAAGAGCCTCCTCGACCTTCGTTTTCGGTCGACTCCTGAGCCACACTTCCTCGAGCCGGAAGAAGAGATTCACGATCCCCCGCAGCCGCGAGTGGATGGTCTTCAGCCGCCCCCACCAATACGGAACAAATGCCTCGCGCGGCAATCCTGATCGTCGATCGGCCCGGTTTCTTACAGTCCAGAACCTCGGCCCGGTTTCTTACAGTCCAGAACCCGCAGTTCATCGGGTGCAAGCGCTCGATCCTTGACGCATAGAGATACGCTGCAAAGAAGAAGAGCCTGTTCCAATAGCCGCTCCGATCGTTCCGCCAGAGTTTGAGCACATCGACCATATGCTCGGTGGAGTAGAACTGGTCCCACGCTTTTCGGTACGCGTCCATCAACTCGTCACGTGTCATCCGTTCCGGTGCCACGGCAACGTGCGCCGAATCGTAGGTGTTGAAATCGTTATCCATCCATCTGCGTTCCCGCCACCATCGCTGGTGGTCCTTCGAGCCGGGAAGAGGAGACAGAATATAGAACGACGCAGAATCAAACCCGATCCGCTGGAGCTCGGCGATATCCCGCTTGATGCCTGCCGGCGTGTCGAACGGCAGACCGAGGATATACCCCGCATGGCAGGTGATGCCAAGCGAGTGCAGATGTGCTGCGAGATCTCCGTACTCCGAGACCTGGTTCTGGAATTTTCCTTGAGAACGGAGGTTCTCACGGTTCACACTTTCAACACCGAAGAAGACCTGGTTGCAGCCAGCCCGTGCCGCGAGGACAAAGAAATCCCCCGGCGGAATCTTCCGGGCCGCGAGATCGCTCTGCATCATGAACGTGAAAGGGATGTTCTCTTGTTCTCGCAGGTGGATGAGCCCCGCAAACAGCTCACGCCATCGCGGGTTGCGAGCGATGTTGTCGTCCGTGAAGAAACAGTGAGCAATACCCGCGTCGCGGTAGCTGCGACGAACAAAATCGACAACCTGCTTCGGATCCCTACAACGCATCGTCCGACCCTGCACGTTGATAATAGTGCAGAAATCGCATGTGAAGACACACCCCCGTCCGGTATCGATTGTGCTGTACGGCGAGGCAAACCCTTTCAGATCATCCTTTGTAAGTTGCGGTGTCGGGATGTTGGAAAGGTCGGCAGTCGGATTTAAGAAGTTGTAGAGCGGTTGCGCCTCTCCCCGGATGACATCTTCCACAATGGCCGGCAACCGGCCACCCTCTACTTCACCGGCAACAAGTGTGATTCCCTTTGTCATTGCTTCCCTGAGATCGGCTGTCAAGCCAACCATGGCAAGCATGCCGCTTACGTGGAATCCGCCGATCATGACGGGGATATCGTGCGGCAGAAACCACGCGGCGATGTCCTGTGCCCGGGGATACTGGTTCGTTTGCACACCAACGATCAGGACGATTGTCTTTACCCCGGGGACTCTGGAACGCCTGAGTATTTCCCTGGTTGGCACCCGTTGAATTGCTTCATCGATCAGACGGACCTTGAGTGATATGCCAGAGAAAAAAGGGTAGTTCACAAGATCACGTGCCAGCGTTCCCATCTGCGTGAGGGTGTTGCTGCGGATGACGCCGACCCGCATGGTGATCGGATATCCGTCGTCGGTGTAGTTGGTTGCGCGGATGAGCGTCACATCCAGTTCGCGCACACCAAACGCACATGCGGTCACCGGATCGGACGGCACTACATGGTGGACCTGGGAGAGCCCTTGCATGGCTTCTTTCCTTGTACTGTTCTTGATTGGACTTCGCTTATTCCAGCTTATCGTAGTTACATGCAAAAACAGAAATTCGGTGCAAAAAAACAAACCCTGCTCACGGGGCAGGGTTTTGCGTTTGGGATCGCGTCTACCAAGCTCGGGCAACTACACGGAGAATGCCTTGTGGACGGCAAGCGCCAGGTCGGCAGAGGTTGTGTATTTCATCCCCTTGATGATCTCCCATACTGCGTTCTTATTTATATCGAGGAATCGGCCAACGGACGCTGCGTCATCACGGGTTGCTTCTTTCACAAATTCTGTCCCTTCTATTCGTACAGTGCATCTGTCTCTCCGTCAACCGTTGTTCAGACAACCAATCTCGCCTCGTGCGCTTCCATCTCAGATTGGATTTCCGACTTCAGGTACGCATTCGCATCATGATAGAGAGCACCTTCCGGCAGCCAGTCCCACATTGGCCCGAGGTCCTTCCGCACGCGGTCGACGTAAAACTGCGGGACTTCAGTGGTCAGTTGTTTGAAGAATGGGCGGAACTGCGGGTCGGCGTCGAGCCGCCGGAGGATTTCGGTGTAGTAGTTGATTCGGCCATAGCCTTCCGATGAGACTGCCCGGACCACATTCAACCATTTCGGGATGAAGGCATTGGTCGCCCTCGCCCTGTTGAAGATCGCACGGGGGGAAAACGAGTACCGGGTGAGATCAATGACGTGCTGGTAGAAGCCCGACCAGGAATAATTTCTTGGCTCAAGGTTCATTGCGCCATTGTTGTTCAGAAAATGGAAGGGAAAAGGAATCACCCTTCCCTGGCGCTGGTATTCGAGATTGAGAGGCGCGGCCTGGCCGAACGCGGACAGGAGAGAATATCCGGGAAACGCGCCAGGCGTTAGATCCACAAACCGCTTTGTCAGCTCGAACGGCTCCGCTCCCTCATCTCCATCAAGCCCCAGCACGAAATTGGCCTGAACGTACGGAACATACTTGAGGATCATGTTGACGTGTGCGGAGACCTCCAACACCTTATCGATCCCCCTCAACCTCCCTGTGCGCGACTTCTCACCCATATCATACCACGACTCGACACCGGGGAGGAGGGCTTTAAAGCCGTTTCTCTTCATCCTGATCATGTGGGGCTCGGAAAGAAGCGACAGGCTGCTTTCAGCAGCAAAGTCGACGGCACCTGCGGGCACGGCCTCTTCAATAGCGTCCATGCAGTTATCAAACTGGACGCCGAAATTCGGATCGTGAAAGGCAACCAGTGGGCGTTTGAACTTTGTCAACAAAAAGGTAAGGTCCTCCTTGACCACGTCGAAATCCAGAGGCTGATATGGCACAACAGAATCGATGCAGAAGCTGCAATGGTACGGACAACCCAGACTTCCCAGCATCGGCACCATCTTGATGAGCGGTGCTTTGCGGAGTGTTGGCTCGATGAACTTCCAGCGTTCACGCACTCCGGGGAGTGATGACGGCTGGCCGGAGGCAGAGAGATAGACGCCCATCGGCCGGTGCGGGGCACAATCATTCAAGACTGCGTTCACGATGGATTTGTCGGTAAAGCCGAGCACGTAATCGAAGTACAACTGCGCATCCTGCGGGTAGCAACGGGCGTGGGGACCACCAATGACGGTGATTGCTCCCCTGGATCGGAATTGATTGCTCAGCGCGTACGCAAGTTGTGCCGCTTCAGTGAACGCGCCGATGAATACCAGATCGACCGTGTCGGGTAACTCTGCCGCAAGATCCTCAAAACCTGTATAACACACGAACGTCACCTCGTGCCCTTCCTCCTCACACCACGTAGCGATCACTTGAGGCATGATGCTCGCAAGGTTGGCATTCATGACGCGCGACCACAATGTGCGGGTTGGACCCTTACTGACAAGATCGATGACGCCAACGTGCAACTTCCTCATGGAACGTTCTCCTCAAAATGGCATGCTTGTGGTAGTTTCGGAATGGATCCCGCCCGACGAATATATGGGGAAACAAGGTGGGATGGTATCCCTCTTGAAAATAAAAAAAGATGTAGTCCTTTTGGGTG
>JAERML010000220.1 GCA_016844425.1 Bacteroidota bacterium | reverse complement strand
CTTGCTTGTTGTACATTCGAGCCGTTCTGAGTATGACCCCATGGTAAGAACAAGCTACCACAAGCGCAACGCTCGTGGTAGCTTTTGAATATCAGGCAGGATTTCTGGAGAACCCTATTTCAAGAGAAGCATCTTGCTTGTTTTCACAAAGTCCCCAGCCTGAATCCGGTAGAAGTATAAGCCGGACGCAACGGCAGTCCCGTTTTCGTTTCTGCCGTTCCACTGGATTTCGTGGAAGCCTGCATCCTGTTCTCCTTCCACAAGTCGCGCTACCTCCTGCCCGAGCAAATTATGAATCGTCAACTTCACGTTACTCTGCCTCGGCAATCCATATTGAATCTGTGTTGTAGGATTGAACGGATTCGGGTAGTTTTGGTACAGGACGAACGTCGTAGGAATTCTGTCATTCGACGAGACGGGTATCCCCTGTTTGAACAAGCCAGTAAACAATGGTAACACCCCATTGAAGGCCGAGTTGAGCGTCACGGAGGCTTGTCTCCCCACAACGACGTTCTTCGCAATAAATGCTCCGGTCGCCTGTGTTTCTTGATTCAGAAGGATGGTTCCATTCCTTGCATATATGTTGGCTTTGACAATCGCATTGGGACTTATCGTTACCGCAAGTGAGAATCTGCTTTGCAGATCGCTCGCGCCAACATAGAAGATGATTTCTTTCGCAGTCACTCCAGGGGACGAAGGCGAAGGCCCTATCTCCGAACGGTTGTCAGACGCGAGACCACCGAGTATCCTTACATCTGAGGCTCCAGTAAAGAGAAGTCTCGAGTCGCTCTTCAACCAGAGGTCTCTTACATGATAGACACCGCCACCCGTGAAGGTCAGAGTTGAGTGTGGTGACAAGATGATATCGCGATATGTTCCCGGAGCCAGTGTCATGGTAGTGCTTCCGTTAGGCACATTAACGTCCCCTGATGGACCTGTCGCAGGCTGACCATACTGGAACCCCGGCATGAACACAAGCGGGAATTCAGTAAGCCCCTCGTGAGGTGTTCCCGTGATGGTCCCGGTAAGTGTATTGAAATAAACGTCCCCCGCGACAATCGCACCCGCGGCGACACCAATCGTGTTGGCAGCGAGAATGGACGTCGCCGGGATATTGACCCCCGGCCCCACAAACAACTGCGGATTCGGAACAGTCAACCGTTCGTTCACAACAACGTGTCCGGACACAATCCTGGATTCGTCTATGAACGTCACGCCATCTGTTGCCAGAATGACGATGGGAGAGGGTGTGTTCGACGGGAACACGAAAAACGACTGCTGGCTCTCCCGTTGGAACGTCGAATCGGGAAGAGCTGGGTTAGGCACCTCTGCGACAACTTTGAAATTGTATGTACCCGGGAAGATTGTATTGGTGTACGTCCCGATATAAGTACCGTCTATCTGATGAACAAGCTGAAGCGATGGTTGCTCAGGTGTCGTAGCGCCAGGTCTTGTGATTTGCACAAGAACATTCGCGTCAGTGATCGGTTCACCCGCCCCTGGTTCGAACTCTGTATGCTCCTCGCCCGGCGCTCTCCCACCCTTCTTGAGAATGGCTTCGATTGTAACAGGTTCTCCAGGGGCGTAAGTCGACCTCGCAAGGAGAACATCCATTGTCACACTCGCGTCAGCCACAAGATGGAATAAGATCTTTTCTCCATTCGGTGTCCCTGTGTTGTCCCCTTCCAAGTGCGCCAGCCATTCGCCGGGAGGCGGACCAGGGATGTAGTAGTAGGCATAGGTTGGGCCTTCAATGTACTTCCCACCCGGGAATTTCGTGCCAACATTGGCGGGTGAGACGATATAGTCCGGAAGCGGAGCGCCGAGAACCAGGGGAGGTTGACCCCCAAAACCTGGCGCATCAAATCCCGGAGGTATCAAGAAGAGAACGAACCTGCTCCCTTGCCAGTTTGTGGCGGGGAGTATTGCTGTCGTCCCCGGGTCAAGAGCACCCTGCCAATTAGTAGCACCCTGCCAGTTGGTGGCACCCTGCCAGTTGGTAGCGCCCTGCCAGTTAGTAGCACCTTGCCAATTGGTAGCACCTTGCCAATTGGTGGCGTCGGCAACTGCTGAAGCGGCAACTATCAGTTGGAGGCCCGTTAGCTCGTTCCAAACCTGCTTGAGGACCTGACTGATTGATGTGTTATCAGTGAGGAAGTAGGCTCCTCCGGTCAAGTCTGCGATTCTGCTGCTCAGATCCTGGCCTGCGCTTCCAGGAAGCCCCATGGTGAAGAGGCGGATATTCGAGGCGTTGAGAATCGCTGCACTGGCTAGTGCGCCTGTTTCATCATTTGTCTCAGCATCGCTGAAAAGAACCGCCGCCTTTATTCCGAGTTCAGATCCTGCCAGGAGAGTGTTGATCTGGTTCAACGCCCCCGCGAGATCAGTGGCCCCATTCGCGGTCAGTGCTCTCAGATAGTTCACCGCATCAGTAATTTGAATAGGTGGAGCACCACCACTCCCTGGTAACCCAACTGTAGCCTGGAAAGCAGAACTGCCAAATTGGAAGATAGTGATCCGGTCTCCAAACCGCAGTTTTGTGATCAGTTCTTCTGCACTGTTTTTCGACGCGTTGAACGCATTGTATGTGGTCGTAAATGAAGTGGAACCGTCAAAAACGAGCGCGAGGTCGAGATGGCTGTCAGGGACGTTGTCATACATCCATGTGATTCCTGCAGCGTCGGCAGGTCTCAGCGTCCGTTTGGCATTCTCCTGATCCTTGATGAACCCATACATGGTGACGTTTTGGTTACCAACGAGCATGTCGGGGACGTACTGTGGGTAGCCGGGGTTGTAGATATCGGCAAACCCAAGAACGTGGCCAGCTTCGTGAGTGACCGTGGCTTCAACGTCTTTCGGCTGCGCGCCCGGCGGATCTACCTGGGAGCCGGCATCTTCTTCAACAGGTCCGGGAACAATCTCATATGCAAAGGTTTGGCTGTTGATTGCCATATCGGCATCCGTAATCTCTCCCGTGATAGCATTGTAACGGAGCCGGGTCACAGCGATCACATTGTCAGGAGCGCTAGTAGCCGCATTCCACGTCCCTGCTGCATTGGTCCCATCAACATAGACAACATTATTAAATCCGTCCGGATCTCCCCCCCACTTCGCATCTGCCGCCGCCGAAACAGCTGAAGGATTGGGATCGAGGTATTCCGTGATGCGTAGTGGAAGGACCTCGCCCCATGTGTCATACGACCTTTGCATTGCCGCCAGAAAGTCGCTATTCGTTATCGTGCGGCTAAGCCGAAAATTCAACAGGCCGTCACGCCAATGGAGAGGGATACCGGAAAAAGTGAGGTTGACAACAAAGTGGCCTCCTTCCGGGTTCGTTCCATTGTCGTAGTATTTCGTTCTCACACCAACGGGTAAATTCGCGGCGAACTCGGATGTATTGTTTGCAAAATCCGTTGCTGTCGCCGTTACGAACTGACCCACCTCGAGGTGTCTTGTCACAAGTGTCGTGAACGATGCATAGCCTATGCCGTCTGTTGTAACGGAATACTCCCCAATCAGCTCAGACCCTTCGCCGTTAATATCACCGCTCGCATCAGTCAGATAGATCTGGACTCGGAATGCTGTGTTTGGCCATGT
>JAERML010000219.1 GCA_016844425.1 Bacteroidota bacterium | reverse complement strand
TGGCCTCGGGTTCCTCCGCCGGAACGAGCAGTCCGTCACTTTCGTGATCAACCAGCGCAGACATTCCCCCCACGTTGGTACTCACCACACAGAGGCCACATGCCATCGCTTCCAACACACTCACAGGAGTATTGTCTATGTTCGCGGTATTGAGAAAAATGTCCCCCTTGCTCAACCACCGCGGTACATCCTGCTTCGGAACCCGGCCAGGATAAGATATCTTATGGTCCACTCCTAATGCCGAGGCCAACTGCTTCGTGTCATTGAAACTCCCATCGCCCATATCCGGACCGATCATCAGCATCTGAATATCAGGGAAATCCTGCATGAGCCTGGCCAATACGCGCGGCGCAAGGGCGGGATTGTAGATGGTATGAAACGCGCGCAACCATATCAGTTGTGGCCGCGGTGTTTCGCGGACGTTAAATGGATATATCTTGATGTCCAAGGAGTTTGGAATGATGTCCACATCATCCCGGAACGGCTTCATGGCATCACTCAAGTAGCTCGAAGGGGTTGTCACGGCTTTGGCTCCTCGTAACAACTTCTTCACAGACCAGGGCCATTTCTGTGCAAAGCGGGGGAGGTCGCCACCATGAAGCGTCACAACGTACGGCTTTCGACACAACTTGAGTAAGAGGCATACAGCGGCGGCCCAAACAAACGCCGGACCACTGAAGAGACTTACGTGTGCCACTGCGTAGTTCTTTCGTTCTCGCCATACTGCAGCCAACATACTGGCAAGTCTGTGTAGTCGGTTCACTTTGTCCGACGCAGTATACACATTCCAGCCCAGTGCCTTGAACCTCCTCGCCTTCGCTACCTCAAAATTCTCGTTCGACTTCTCTCCCCCCTCAGACAGAAAGTTGCCGATCAAGAGGATCGACTTCTGGTCGTTCCGTTCCTGCAATTCCCTGGAAGTGTGAGATCCGGGCAGGGTTTCTAAGATTGTTTCTTGATGAGACCTGCGAACCATATGATGTTTCATCTCCTCATTGTAGTAGCTGGTAACTCAGTGCCATACTTCCGCTACCTGCATGAATAGGTTTTCCCATTGAGGCAACACAATCGCCCAGGCAAATCCTTCTGCCTTCTTCCTCGCATTCAATGAGAGACGTTCAGCCAAGTCATCTTCCATCAACAATCGATGCACTGCCGCCGACATAGCAATGGGGTCTCCTGGAGGTACCAGGAGCGCATCAGATCCGTGATCAAGGAGATATGGAATGCCTCCAACATTGGTGCTTACCACGCACAACCCGCATGCCATGGCCTCCAAGACACTGGTGTGTGTGTTGTCAATGTTGGCGGTATTGATGAAGATGTCACCTTTTTCAAACCAAGGCACTAAGTCATTCTTTGGAATTGGGCCGGGGAAAGAAATGCGGTCTCCTACGCCAAGCCTTGACGCCACCTGCTGCGTCTCCTGCAGGCTGCCATCTCCCTTGTCTGGTCCAACCATGACAATCTGTATGTCGGGATGGTCGTTGACGAGTTCAAGGAGCATCCGGGGGACCATTGACGGATTATAGATATCGTGAAACGCACGCAACCATACCAGCTGAGGGCCTGCCCGTGCGCGTAGCCTAAACGGGTACCGATCCAGATCCAGTGGGTTGGGGAGCAAGACAATGTCGCCACGATACGCCTTCATTTTTTCAAGAAGGTAGCGCGAAGGACTGGTGACCGCGGACGCTGAGCGAAACAGCCGTTGAACGCGCCCGGCATTCTTCCATGCAAACGCCGGGAGGTCTCCCCCTCGAAGAGTCAAGACGTACGGTTTGTGAACTCTGCGTAACACCCAGCACACCAATTCTGCCCAGAGAAAGGCGGACCCGCTGAAGACATCGACATGCACAAGGCGGAAGTCATGATGATGCCTCCAGACCGAATAGAGCATGTCCAGCATGCGCGTCAGTTTGTTGATCTTGTCCGACGTGGTGAACACCGTCCACCCCCTCGAAGACAACCGACCTGCAAGTGCCTCCCCAACCGAACCGTAGACCATCGACTCGGACAAGAAGTTGCCCACCAACAAGACGGACTTTGTCCCAGCCTGGTTCATCGCTTCGCCTTCACTTCAAATTCCCCTTCCAGCACCTGATCGTAGACATCGCAGAATTTCTGGATGATTGCCTCCTTGCTGTACATCTCACGGACGCGTGCGAGAAGTCGCTGTCCGAGATCCGTTCGCAACTTCGATGACTTCAACAGTGAGAGCATCGCCTTCCCGAGGAGTTGCGGCTCGGACCGTTCAACGAGCAATCCTGCTTTGCCGTTGTCAAGGACTTCCTCGCATTGGCCTACGCGAGTCGAAACCGCGGCGAGACCAGCCATTCCATATTCGATCAACGCCAGTGGAAGCCCTTCCGAGTTCGAACCCAGAACACCGATATCACATCCTTTCAGGATGGCAGGGACATCACTGCGAGGACCAAGCCAGGTTACGTGCCCCTCCAGCCCATCCTTTGTCATCTCTCCCAAGATCCGATCTCGATAAACAGGATCCTTTGCGTCTCCCAGAAGAATCAGGTGAGCCGCGGGCATTTCCTCGAGCACTACTCTCATCGCTCGCAGCAGATTCGTGTGATCCTTCTGCGGCCGGAGATTGGCGACACAGACAATCCTGGAGCCAGGTTGTCCGGGCAAACCCGCGGCTCCTGCTGATTCCGTATTCGCAGCAACGAAGTTCGGGATATACCATACCTTCCTCGAGGAAACAAACAGCCGCTTCGTCACCCACTCTGCGAGGGGCTCACTTACAGCGACAACCCCCCGGAGGCGCCGCACGGGGAGCAAGTAGAGAAACGATGTTTTCTCCTTCGCCGCGAGTTTTCCGAAGTGAACGTGCCAGACAATCTTTGGATACGGGTAGACGCACGACGCCACAATAGCGAGAAACAACGACGTACCATGCGCGTGAAGTACTCGAATGTTCCTTGCCCGAATGTAGTTCATTAGTTCTCGGAACGCTTGCGTATCGAATCTCGACTTTCTGTTCAACCGAAGACGGTGCACATGCGGACCAACCAGCGGCGCGAGTGGACCGTCACGCCTTGTGGTACATAGATGCAGTTCATAGCGTTCTTGTGGAAGGCTGTTCGCAAGGTTCACGGCCATGCGCTCAAGCCCACCGGCATCGAGCGAATCGCACATTTGCATGACAGCTACCCGCCCTGCTATCGGCATGTTGCCTGCCACCTCGCGAGCAACTGAGTACCCTGTAGGAGTGTCAAACTCAACTCTAGTCATTGGAATCCAAACCGATCCACGAGTACTTTTTCCAAACGAATCTTGAATTGATCCAGTGACAGTTTCTGGGCGTGCCGATAGATGCCCTGCGACATGTCTCTCATTTTTTCGGGATCATCGAGGAGATGAGCTACTGCTTGTGCCAGGTCGGACGGCGTCGGTTTGAACACAACCCCCGAGCTCTTATCCTGGAGGATGGATGGAACCAGACCTGCGGACGCCGCAACGGGTATAGTCCCATGTGCCCAGGCTTCGGCGATGATCTTCGGCCATCCTTCCTTTGTGCCGGGCATGATTGCAATGTGAGACTCGGCGTAGCGTTTCTGCACCTCGTCGAATGAAAGCGCACC
>JAERML010000218.1 GCA_016844425.1 Bacteroidota bacterium | reverse complement strand
ATCCAGGCTCGTTTGCGTCAGGGCAGATTATCGGAAAGCGTAGAATGATGAAGAACCCCGATGATACATTGATGGCAGAGTTCATCGAGCGGGTGGACGGGATCAAAGGATGCAGGTTCAACTTCCCGCTTCTTCGACAGCGCGTGAACGGGAAGCCGTTGGTGTACCTGGATAACGCGGCCACCAGTCAGAAGCCCCAGGTGGTGATTGACGCACTGATGCGGTATTACCAGGAAGAGAACTCCAATATCCATCGCGGCGTCCATTATCTGAGCGAGAAGGCGACGCAATCGTACGAGGCGTCCCGGGCGAAAGTGCGGAAGTTTGTGAATGCCGCGAGCGTCCAGGAGGTTATCTTTGTCCGTGGTACCACCGAAGGCATCAACCTGGTGGCGGGCAGCTATGGCCGAAAAAACATTCGGCAAGGAGACGAGGTGCTGATTTCTGCCATGGAGCATCATTCCAATATCGTCCCCTGGCAAGTCCTCTGCGAAGAGAAGGGAGCGAAGCTCCGGGTCATTCCAATGAATGATGACGGTGAGTTACTGCTGGATGAGTACGAACGACTATTGGGAGAAAAGACAAGACTCGTTGCCATTGCGCACATCTCCAATGCGTTGGGGACGGTGAACCCGATCAAGGAAATGGTTGCTGTTGCGCATCGAAAGGGAATCCCGGTCCTTGTCGATGGGGCACAGGCTGTGCCGCACCGGAAAGTGGACGTGCAGGATTTGGACTGTGATTTCTACACCTTCTCCTCGCACAAGATGTTCGGGCCAACAGGCGTCGGGATTTTGTATGGAAAGAAGCAGCTTCTGGATGCCATGCCTCCGTACCAGGGTGGCGGTGACATGATCAAGTCGGTCACGTTTGAAAAGACGATCTACAACGATCTTCCTTACAAGTTCGAGGCAGGAACACCGAACATTGCCGGCGGCATTGCTCTCGGCGCAGCCATTGACTATATGGGCATGCTTGACATGGAGGCCATCAGCGCGTATGAACATGATCTTTTGAATTATGCGACGGAAGCCTTGCGGGGGATTAATAGTGTCCGTATTATTGGCACGGCGCACGAGAAGGCGGGCGTGCTTTCGTTCGTCATTGAAGGGATTCACCCGCATGACATCGGCACCATACTCGACGACGAAGGGATCGCGATCCGGACGGGCCACCATTGTGCGCAGCCGGTTATGCAGAGGTTCGGCGTTCCCGCCACCGCCCGCGCCTCTTTTGCATTTTACAATACAAAGGACGAAGTGGATATTCTCGTCAAGGGCATTCACAAAGTCATAGAGGTTCTGGGCTGATGTCGGCACTGCGTGAATTGTACCAGGAGGTCATCCTTGACCATAACAAGAGTCCGCGCAATTTCCGGAAGATGGAAGATGCCACACGGGCGGTCGATGGATACAATCCTCTGTGCGGTGATCACTATAAAATCTTCGTGAAGGTCGAGGGTGACGTCATTCAGGACATCAGCTTTGATGGAGCGGGCTGCGCGATTTCCAAAGCATCGGCATCGGTCATGAGCTCGGTCCTCAAAGGCAAGACCAAAGAGGAAGCGGAAAGACTATTCCAGCAGTTTCACAAGTTGGTCACCGGTGACATTGAGGCAGAAAAGAATCTAGAGGCGCTCGGCAAACTTGCTGCTTTTGCGGGTGTGAGCGAATTTCCAGTACGGGTCAAATGCGCGAGTCTCGCATGGCACACGATGCACGCCGCGCTGGAAGCCAAGGTCGAGACAATCTCCACGGAATGAATGTTGCAAGGAGAGCATTTCATGGACACCACATCCATAAGCACGGTTGAGCAGAGCCTCATCCATGGACAGGCAATCGACGCGATCCGTACGTGCTATGATCCGGAGATCCCCGTGAACATCTACGAGCTGGGGTTGATCTATGAGGTGAAGGTCGCGGCCGACGGTGGAGTTCTGGTGGTCATGACGCTTACCTCCCCGCACTGCCCCGCAGCACAATCACTGCCGAAGGAAGTCGAGGCAAAGATTAGAGCCGTGCCGGGAGTGACTGCAGTGGAGGCAAAGGTGGTGTGGGACCCGGTCTGGAACACGAACATGATGTCCGAGGCGGCGAAGCTGACTCTCGGGATGCAATGAGAATCCACTGAAACCAACGACAAGGAGCACGACCGATGGAAGCAACAATGCAACCGAAACCGGCCATGAGCGAAGAGATCATAATCACGCCAAAGGCCGCGGCACAAGTCATGAAGGTGAAAACGGAGAACAATATCCCGGCCACCCATGGTTTGCGTCTTGGCGTGAAGGGTGGAGGCTGCTCAGGACTTTCGTACGTCCTTGGATTCGATGAGAAACCGAAAGAGAACGACAAGGTGATGGATGTGGATGGGGTGACGGTGTTTATCGACCCCAAGAGCCTCTTCTATCTTTCCGGTACCGTGCTCGACTTCAGCGACGGGCTGAATGGGAAAGGGTTTGTTTTCAACAACCCTCAAGCAGCCAAGACATGTGGATGCGGCAGTTCGTTTGGCGTCTAGTCTTGGTCATGCAGTTCTGAGGGAGTTTTCGTATCTTTGCTACACAAGTTAGACGCTTTCTGCCGGACCGTTGGAGATAGCGCAACACCTGGATGCGCTCTTCAACATTCTTCAACAAGAATCATTTCACGATTGTAGTGTTGATTCAGCCATTGCAGTTGCAACCATCAAACACCTCCTGGAGGAACTATGGAATTCACTGATATCCTGAGTATGCTTTTTCGCTGGCTGCACATCGCAGCGGGCATTTTGTGGATTGGTCTGCTCTACTGGTTCAATTTTGTGAACGGTCCATTTGCGGGAACGATGGACGGTGATACAAAGAAGAAAGTCGTTCCGGAACTGATGCCGCGCGCCCTTTATTTTTTTCGGTGGGGTGCACTCTGGACCTGGGTGACCGGTCTGCTGCTACTCCTGTTGGTGTTCTACCACGGAAAGCAGATGTTCCCCTCGCAAGAACAACCGTGGACTCTTGGAAGCATCATCATGGTCGTTGTGACTTTTTTCATGTTCTTTGTTTACGACCTCCTCGCGAAGAGCTTGGGAAAGGATATTAAGGTATTCGGTGCCGTTGCTTTTGTGGTGATCGCCATTGTTGCGTACTTGATGTTTGGTTTTGGTGGGTTTGGTTATCGAGCGTACCAGATTCATCTCGGTACCATGTTTGGCACGATCATGCTCATGAACGTGTGGATGCGCATCTGGCCCTCACAAAGAAAGATCATCGGGGCCGTTAAAGAGGGGACAGCCCCGGACGCAGCGCTTGTGGCTCTGGCTGGCCAGCGTTCGCGTCACAATGTCTATATGTCCGTGCCGCTGGTGTGGACAATGGTGAATTTGCACACAGTCATTGTGGGAGAGGAGAATTGGTGGGCGATCCTGGTTGTCGTTGCGATCTCCTGGTGGTTTGTGAGCTGGATCTATGACAAGTCCGCCAAGGTGAAAGGATTCTAGTGCCTCATAGGGCCAAAGAAGTGCGGAGAACGATCCCATGAAACGAAGGACATTCATGAAGTCAACTGCAGTCGTCGGTGCTATGGCTGCGGTGGTTCAGGCAGCCGAATCGAATACTCTCTTGAATCATC
>JAERML010000217.1 GCA_016844425.1 Bacteroidota bacterium | reverse complement strand
CCTTCGGACAAGCAGGTGAGAGAGGAACTTGCGCGGGCGAAGTTCGACATTGTCCCGGCGATCAACGAACACTTCGGCATGGCCACACCCGAAGCGATCGCTTCCGGCGCAATCCCTTTCGTTCATGATTCGGGCGGACAAATCGAGATTGTGATTGATGAGCGGTTGCGGTTCTCTGATTCAGACCTTCACGACAAGTTTGATGCGTTGATAAAACTGCCTGATGCAGAACTCGCTCACATCAGGAAGAAGCTGGTCGCACACGTGCAACAATATTCGGAGGAAGCATTCTGGGTGAAGATGTTCCAGCATTCGGGGCTTGGAGATCCTTCGTCGTTGGCGAGTGTCAATGAGCAACAGGCAAAGAGTATCCGTTCCTTTACCAAGTGATGAGCTTATAGGGTGGCGACGGCAGGCATGACATATGCGGAGGCACAAACACAACGAAGGCTCCAAGTGTCGGCGGAGAGACAGGCCATCGCCACGAGCCGACATTTCCAGAGGAGCCTCATGCTCCAGGTTCTGCTGTGTGCAATTCCTGTTGGAGGGCTGCTCGCGGTGGGGATGGCGCGCATGGCTGGTCTTGTGTACTGGGGACTTTTCACGATCCTGTGGTTGCGGCTGGCCATTCTTGGGAGGCATCACGAGCTCGTGGCCTTGCTTATAGCTCTTATCCCTTTCACCAACTTGCTGAGAAGTTTTGCACCCTTCTTCAGCATTATTGTGGTTTTGCTCGGCGTGGCGGCTGCATATTATAACATGCTCTCGCCCGGCACGATCTGGCAGGTTCTTCAGCGGTATCGGATGGTAATGTGGATGTTCGTTTTTGCGATCGTGTACTATATCTGGAGTCTCCTACTTACGGGGAAGTACGAGGTGACAATCCGCATTTTCGAACTGGCATTTAGTGTATTGCTGATCTTGATTCTTGGACGAAGCAGAAAGATGCTGGGGCCGGCAATCATTGGCATTATAATCTCTGCATGCATTGTGGGACTCGCAATGCTGCCGCACATTGGCACTGTGGTGGGCGAAAGGCTTGGGGAAATGGTTGTGCAGGGGTACGCTCTTGGCAACCCTGTTCAACTGGGAATCCCACTTGCACTCTCCTTCCTGGCGCTCACGGTCGATCGGGGGAGGTGGTTGAATCTGGAACGCCATCTTCTTATTCGCGTGCTTCTTCTCTTTCCAACAGTGACTCTTCTGGCCCTGACTGCCTCCAGGGCCTCCTGGCTTGTTGCGATCGGTGGTCTTGTGGCAACGATGTTGTTGGGTCGGTCCCGAGTTCGGATGCTCGTGATTACCGGGTTTGGCGCATTAGCCATTCAGCTTGTCTTGATTAGCCCCTTCGGAGGGGGCTTTCAAAAAGGGATCGAGCGAACATTCAGTGAGGACCGGTCTGCCGGGAACAAGACCAGTGGGCGGTCTGACCAATGGGTTGTATCATACTATGCGTTTACCGAGTCAGTTGGGAGAATGATCTACGGTTATGGACCGGGAATGGGCCAGGATGTGTACGCGAGCTACTCTCGTCGCATTCCTACCATCGAGTTCAAGGTTGGCAGCAGAATGGCGCTCCACTCCCTCTACATGCAGGTGGGCGTGGAAGCAGGGCTGATTGGCTTGATCCCTCTGGTCGCATGGCTTCTGGTGGGACTGTACAGGACAATTCGCTGGAGTCTGATCTACGGCTTGCAGTTTCCGCTCGTCTGCCTACTTGGGTTCATCCTTGTTGCAATGACGACATCGGGGTTCGACACTGTGTCCGGGTCTCTGTTGGGGGTGGGGTTACTTGCCACGTCTAGAAGATCGTTTTCAGGCGATCCTACCCAGGTCACTGAACCGGGTACGCCTTTCGATCATCGTTCTAATGTGAGTCTTGCCCGCTGAGATGGCTCAATTCGCCACGCGATGTGACCGTGGAAACAAGAAAGCGAGTGTCATAGTGGTACATTTAGGAAAACGAGCGCCCCGAGTGACAATTCTTGGTCGTTCCTCCAAGAGTAGCCCGGTTCTTGCAAAATCAACCCTTCTTCATATCAATTCACAGTTCAGGAGTTCGTAGTGCTATCACTGACCAACAAGACCGTCCTTGCGATCGCTCCTCACGTTGACGATGTCGAACTGGGGGTTGGCGCCACCATCCATTCTCTTGCCAGGAACAACACCGTCTACTATGTGGCGTTGTCACTTCCCCCGCTGGTGAAGAAGGAGGAGTTCATGAACGAGTTCCGCAACAGCGTCACGCATCTGGGCATCGAGTCTTCACGGATCATCCTGCGTGACTATGATCCGCGAAACCTTTTTGACGCTCGCAGTGATATTCTCCAACTGTTCTTCGACCTGAACAAGGAATTGAAGCCGGACCTGGTGTTCATCCCGAACAGCAAGGACATTCATCAGTCGCACGAGGTGGTCTATGCAGAAGCGCGGCGTGCGTTCAAATACCGGACCCTCCTCGGCTATGAGCTCCCGTGGAACAGCATGGAGTTCTCGATGGACGTTTTTGTTACTGTCACCAAAGAGGATGTGGATGCAAAGATCGATGCAATCAATGCCTACAAGACCCAGAAGCAACGTATGTTCTTCTCCAACGATATTGTAGGAGATCTTGCCCGCGTGAGAGGAAAACAAATTGGTGCACAATACGCCGAGTGCTTTGAATTGATTCGTCTCATTCTCTAAGAACACACTGATAACCGGAGACTATCGCTTACCATAATGAGCCCAGGCATGCAGGCAGTTGGAGGATTTGATTTCCATAAGTTCGTTGACGATGAACTCTCCTCGAACGGGTTTCGTGTCCGCCAAATCACGAGCGAGTACATGACCGCGAGACTCGATGATATCATGGGTCTTGTAAATGGTACCAGGGAAGAGTATGCTCGTTCCTACGGATGGAAATCGGAGCCGCGGGAATACTTCTTGGATGGACTCAAGAGGAAATGTGATTTCTCGTTTGCCGTTGAGGCGATCTCTACAGGAACCATCTGCTTTGTGAGCCTCTCGTCAGTCTACGGGGACATCCTGCACATTCATTGTGCGTACGCCGCTGAGAAGTACCGAGGGACGAACCTCGGAAAGCTCCTCAATATCAAGCTGTGCCAGACTGGGCTTGACGCCGGTTTCTCACGGATTGAGGGATACTGGCCGAAGAAGAACAACGGCTCTCTCATCTTGTTCCTGCGAATGGGATGGCAAATCGATGACCTGAAAAAGGAAGGAACCCAGCTCCTTCTGGTTGCAGACCTGGGTAAGTCACGAGACCAAACGTATCAACTGATCTTGAAAGAGCGAAGGCAGGGGCCAAAGTAATCAGCGTGAGCTTGGCATACCACAGGCGAACGGGATGGACACACGGGCGGCAGAGAACATCTTCAACCATTAGTCCGGACCTATGATCGTAAGCATTCATCAACCTCATTTTTTGCCCTGGCTGGGCTACTTCAACAAAGCTCTCCGAAGCGATGTGTTTGTGTGGCTGCATTCCGTTCAGTATCGCAAGAACTATTTCCAGAATAGGACATCGATAAAGAACGTTAACGAGCAACCATTGTGGTTGACGTTGCCGGTGCATGCAAAGTTGGGCATGAACATCGACGAAGT
>JAERML010000032.1 GCA_016844425.1 Bacteroidota bacterium | reverse complement strand
GTCATGGTAACGATGTTCGGCCAGAACGCAACGCGGATGGTGCTTGGAACGGGTCACGCGAATGAGGCCCGGTTTGTGTCTGCTACCCTTGCAGGGCTCTTCCAGGGGGTTGGGCCGGAGACTGTTTCCTTCTGGTTTCAAGTATTCTTCTGGGGACATATGCTTGTGGTACTGGGGTTCCTCAACTACTTGCCGTATTCCAAGCACCTCCATGTCATTTCTTCGATCCCGAATGTCTATTTCTCCAACCTCGGACCGAAGGGTATACTCAACCCCATTAACCTCGCTGACGAAACCCTTACGAAGTATGGTGCAACAGACATCGAAGATTTTACCTGGAAGCAACTTCTTGATGGTTACACGTGTACGGAGTGTGGCCGCTGTACGTCTGTCTGTCCTGCCAATACGACGGGCAAACTTCTGAACCCGAAGAAAATCATTGTTGATCTGCGCGCGAGGACATTGGAGAAAGCCCCTATGATGGTAACTATGGCTGATGGAAAAGGGAATGGGGGGCGTGAGGAGTTGTTGGGTCATCAATTACTTGACAATTTCATTACCGAACAGGAGCTCTGGGCTTGCACCACCTGCATGGCATGTGTACAGGAATGTCCGGTGATGATCGAACACGTCGACACCATTGTTGATATGCGGCGCGGGCTTGTCCTGAACGAGTCTCGGTTTCCCGAAGAGTTGAAAACCACCTTCTCCAACCTCGAGCGAAATTTCACCCCATGGGCCTTTGGGCACTCGACGCGGGCAGACTGGGCCGACGGGATGGAAATCAACCGGATTTCTGAAGCACCGGACGTCGACGTACTCTTCTGGGTTGGTTGTGCCGGCGCATACGATGCGAGATATAGGAAGGTGACCCAGGCATTTGCCAATCTGATGAAACTCGCGGGAGTGAAGTTTGCCATTCTCGGAACGGAAGAAAAATGCACCGGTGATCCGGCGCGAAGGATGGGGAACGAGTACCTCGCGCAAAGTCTCATCACAGAGAATATCGCCACGCTGAATGGACACAAAGTGAAGAAGATTGTTGTTACCTGTCCACATTGTCTCCAGTCGTTGGGGAAGGAATACAAACAGTTCGGCGGAGACTATGAAGTCATTCACCACACCACCTTCCTGAAAGATCTTATCGACCAGGGAAGGATCACGCTCTCCGCAGAGAAGCAAGCAACGATCACGTTCCACGACCCATGTTATCTCGGGCGATACAATGATGAGTACGAGGCACCACGTTCCATCCTTGACGATCTCAAAGGAGTCGCGCGGGTTGAAATGCAACGGTCGAAGGACAGAAGCTTTTGCTGCGGTGCGGGCGGAGGGAGAATGTGGATGGAAGAGCGCGAAGGCAAACGAGTGAACGTCGAACGGACAGAAGAGGCATTGTCGTTGCACCCCGATGTCATCGGTACCGGATGTCCATTCTGCATGACGATGATATCGGATGGCGTCAAGGAGAAGGAAACCAGCGACACTGTGCAGGTCAAGGATATTGCTGAACTCGTGTGGGAAGCCGTAGCGCGCGAGCACCGGCGCATCGATTGAAAGAACAGGTGTCGAGCTCGTTGGCGCACACATGTTGCCCCCTTTCCTTTTTTGCGCTATATTGGCGCGAGCTTGAAACTTCCGTTTATAGCATCTGAACGGAACTGAATGCCGAACAGAAAGGACACCCGGTCATGGAGACCGAAACCATATGCTACTGCTTCACCAAGGGCGATGGGACACAGGAGATTTTCAATCTTCGGCTGGATACGGAACACCTTGAGTTGCGGGGCAACGCACCGGAGGCACTTCCCGACTGGACGCGACTTGAATTCCACCAATGTCCTCATTGTCCCCTCACACCGGATACCCACCCTCATTGTCCTCTCGCGGTGAACCTTGTCAACATCGTCAGCAGGTTCGATGGTTTGCTCTCCCACGACGATTTACGCCTGGATGTGATCACTGACGAGCGTGTTATCTCTCAGGATACAACTGCGCAAAGGGGGATCAGTTCACTCATGGGTCTGCTGATTGCTACCAGTGGATGTCCACATACCTCATTCTTCAAGCCGATGGCACGGTTTCACCTCCCCTTGTCGAGTAAGGAGGAGACAGTCTACCGTGCCACGTCAATGTACATGTTGGCACAGTACTTCCTCAATCGGGAAGGAAGAGATGTAGATCTCGATCTCGACGGGCTGCGGGAGATCTACCGCAACATGCAGCTGGTCAATGCTTCCATCATCGAAAGGCTCCGATCTGCGACGGAAACAGACTCAGCGGTGAATGCCATTGTCGTGCTTGACATTCATGCCAAGGCGCTGGAGGTGGTCCTCAAAGAATCACTTGAGGACATTCGGCATCTGTTCGATCCATTCTTCGAACGGATGGACAAACTCACCGGCAATCAATCACCAACCTCGTAGTGCTCGGCTTTCACCACTCCTGATAGGAGGAAAGATGACGATCCGGACAATTGTCGTCATTGCAGCGATTGCCGGCACACCCCGAAGTATTGCGATGGAACCAACATCACCCAACGACGCTGAAACCGCTGCAACGCTCGAGGCTGTCCGGCGGTTCAACGACGCATTTGACGCTCATGGCATCAACGCAATCATGGCCGCGATGACCGGCGACTGCGTTTTCGAGAATACGAACCCACCGCCTGATGGCGCACGCTACAAAGGACAGGCCGCCGTGCGGGCATACTGGGAGAAGTTCTTCCGCAATTCTCCTGATGCGCGCTTCGATGCGGAAGAGGTCTTTGCCGCTGGCGACAGGTGCGTTGTTCGGTGGATATACCGAAAAACGAAGGATGGCAAACCGTGGCACCTCCGCGGCGTTGATATTTTTCGGGTACGTGATGGCAAGATTGCCGAGAAGCTCTCATACGTTAAGGGGTGAAGATCTTCCATTGAGTGACACTTCGTTTCTTTCTTTCCACGCTATCTCACTCAGACTTCAATCCACAGCATCTCATGATCGTCTTTTTGCAGAGAGCAATTCTCCACCTGGATGCAAGAGAGGATGGAGCGCGTGCCTGGTGAGGTCCATAGTGCTATCAAAGCGTTCCTTACTTCCCGGAGTGTTACTTTTCGCGAGGTTCATCACGAACCGACCCGAACATCCGCCGAGTCAGCACGTGCCCGTGGTGAGGATCTGTCCATTGGAGGAAAAGCCATTGTACTGAAAGTTGGTGAACGCTGTGACCTCTTTGTGTTGAGTGCCGCTCTCAGAATTGACTCACAGAAGATCAAAACCTTTCTGGGGGAAAGAAAAATCCGGTTTGCGACGACCGAAGAGTTGCTCGAGCTCACTGGCCTCGCCCCCGGATCGATCCCACCATTTGGCAGACCCATCACCCCTTTTGATCTGTACATCGACAATTCTATCAAGGCAAATGACAGGATTGCATTCAATGCCGGGTCTCTCACGGATTCCATCATCATCAGCACTGCAGACTACCTTGCTGCAGCGAGTGGGACTGTGTTTGACTTTTCAGAACGAACTCCATAAGGTCTTGGCGGTAACAGTATTCACAGGGAAAGGTGTAACCTATTGGAACTCGTACCTATTGTGGTCGGTACTGCGCTCCTGATCTTCGGACGAAAGCTCTTCTGGTTGTTCGTTGGCGGTGTGGGCTTTCTGGCGGGCGTTGCCATCGGCGCAAAACTCTTTGCCGATCAACCCGTCGCAGTGCACACAGTGATTGCGCTGGCGGTGGGTATACTGGGCGCCGTCCTCGCGATTGTTGTGAAGAAGGTTGCGGTTGGTGTGGCCGGATTTCTCGCCGGAGGATTGTTGCTCCATCACCTTGTTCAGTCGTTCTCCGCGACCTCGGAGCACAGTCCCTGGGTCGCTTTCCTCATCGGAGGTATCATCGGCGCCATTCTCATCAACGTGCTCTTCGACTGGGCGTTGATTGTTCTCTCCTCGCTCGTGGGCAGCCTCCTAATTGTACAGGAGTTGGATGTCTCTGAAGTTGCCGCAGCTCTTTTCGCGATCATCCTCCTTGTCTGTGGAATCATCGTACAATCCAGAATGAAAAAAGGGAAGCCCTCCCCACCTTTCCACCCATCGGAATAGACCATCACGCAGCCTTTCGCCCAACTCTTGCCTTTCATTATAGTTTGTGCAACGCGGCAGGATATTACCTTTCCATCAATTCTCCCGATTGTTTCCTCCTTTGTTAGATTCCGCTTGAAAATGGAGGATGATTTGTGCATTCGGTCATCATCCTCTCCTTCGGCGCGTTGATTGTTGTGCGAAATCCGTTATCTTTACTGGTGCCGGTTCGCTTCACGTTTTACTGTGACCCGTCCATCATCCTGGTACCGACTGACCCTCACGAACTTGCTCTTCACTGCATCCGCACAGCATGACTGTCGTACGTCAAGCAACCGAGTTGGACTTGGATTCGATCTGGGAGATCTTCCATCGTGTGGTGCAACAGGGAGATACGTATGCCTTCGATCCAGCTACCACCAAGGACGAGGCCCGGTCGATCTGGATGGCTCCCCATGTTGCAACCTATGTTGCGGAAACAGACGGTGTGGTTGTCGGGACGTACATTCTGAAACCTAACCAGCCCGGGCTTGGATCGCATGTCGCTAATGCCGGCTATATGGTTCATCCCGATCATGCCGGAAAGGGAATCGGTAGAAGGATGTGCGAGCATTCCATGAATGAAGCGCGCAAGGCAGGCTATCTCGCAATGCAGTTCAACATCGTGGTCAGCACGAATGAGTCTGCGATTGCGCTCTGGACAAAGATGGGATTTTCAGTCGTGGGAGTTCTTCCCAAGGTGTTCCGTCACAGGGGACTCGGCCTGGTTGACGCGTATGTGATGCATCGGTTTCTCTGAAGATAAACTCAATCGGAGCGGGATTGAAAAAGATTGTTAAGAAAGTTGGCGATTGGTTCCGGAAGTTTGGAAGTAAGAAATCAACGCCGTCAAAGAGCGCGGTGCCGCCCGCGCTTCCGAAAAAACTTCACAACACAAACCGTGAAAGGAAAGGAGATCATCCTCAGCGGACGGTTCCACGGCCACCGAGACAGGATGGACGAAGGCCGCAAGGACGGCGGCGGCCGGTTACCGAAAGGAAAGGCCCGCCTCAGCACCAGGCGGAGACATCTGGTCTGCCGACGGTTCCGAAGCCACATTGGGATCCTGCCACATTTATGGCCCCACTCACGGAGGGGAAAACCCGCTTTCATGATTTCGATCTCCCCGAAGAGATCATGCACGCTATTGCAGATCTCGGTTTTCAATACTGCACTCCTGTTCAAGCCGCCGTCCTTTCCAAAGCCCTGGCCGGGATTGATGTAACCGGTCGTGCGCAGACCGGGACCGGCAAGAGCGCCGCGTTTCTGATTACCATCCTGGCGCATATTGCGCGTACGCCGCTTCCCGGGAAACCCCGCCGGGGTACACCACGTGCGTTGATCCTTGCTCCGACGCGGGAGCTTGTTCTCCAGATCGAGAAAGACGCACGAGGATTGTCCAAATACCTTCCGACGAAGATTGTCGCGGTACTGGGAGGAATGCACTACGAGAAGCAGAAGCAATTGCTCTCCGATGGTCCAGTCGACATTGTGGTAGCAACGCCGGGGCGTCTGCTCGATTTCAAACGGCAGGGGTTCGTCACCCTCAGTAGCGCGGAGATTTTGGTGATCGACGAAGCCGACCGGATGCTGGACATGGGATTCATCCCCGACATGCGGAGGATCATCGAGAGCACCCCGCCGAAGGCCCAACGCCAGACCATGTTCTTTAGTGCGACACTTACCTCGGAGGTGAAGCGTCTCGCTGTGCAGTGGACAAAGAATGCGTGGGAAGTTGATATCACCCCGGAGCAAGTGGCGGTGAACACGATCGACCAGCTTGTGTACATCACCACGACCGAAGAGAAATTCACCCTCCTTTACAATATGATTGTCCGGCAGAACCTGGAACGGGTGATCATCTTCGCCAACCGGCGGGATGAGACTCAGCGTTTGGCTCAGAAACTTGTACGGTACGGAATTACCTGTGGACTCTTGTCTGGCGAGGTTTCCCAGCACCAGCGAATCAAGACATTGGAGAATTTTCGCGCCGGCAAGTTCCGTGCGCTCGTTGCAACCGATGTTGCAGCGCGAGGGTTGCACATCGAGGGGGTCAGTCATGTCATAAACTACAACCTGCCCATGGACCCGGAGGACTACGTGCACCGGATTGGTCGGACCGGCCGTGCGGGAGCGCTCGGAACATCTGTCAGTTTTGCATGCGAAGATGATGGACCCCTCATCCCCGCCATCGAGGAATTCATCGGGCGACAGCTCCAGAGTGTCTATCCCGAGGAAAGCTGGCTGAATCCCCTTCCACCCCCAACAAAATCGGCCGAAGCTGCATCCTCGACCGGTACAGAATCCAATCAGCGACGAAAGCCCGGTATTCCGCAACGACGAAGGCCGGGGCAATCGGGGGAACGTCGAGGGGGCCCTGGGCGCAGCAGGCAGCCGTAAGAAAGCTGCCACCATTCCGTGTTTACCGTTCAATTCTCAAACTTCGCAATCGTCTCTATCAACAAAGGAACACGTATGCGTGCTATGGTTTTGATACCCGGTCGTATTCCGGAATGGAGGAGGCGATAAAGTGAAAGTTGTGTTGAACCCAAACGGGAGTGAGGAATGACTCGATGGGTGATTCGGCTCATCATTGCCAATGTGGTGGTCTATGCTTTGCAGATTCTCCGCCCGGCATTGACTGACGTGTTCATGTTTCTTCCAGTTGCAGCGCTTGCCCAGCCATGGACCGTTCTGACTTATATGTTCTTGCATGGCGACATTGGTCACCTCTTCTTCAACATGTTGGGCCTTTTCTTTTTCGGCCCCAGGTTGGAGGACCAACTTGGCTTGCGTCATTTTCTCTGGCTTTATTTCGTGAGCGGCCTGATGGCAGCGGCGCTTTCCTTTGTCTTTAATCCATTCATTCCAATCATCGGCGCCTCCGGCGCGGTGTATGGTGTCATGCTCGGGTTCGCTTACTTCTGGCCGAAGGAGCCCATTTACATATGGGGTGTTCTTCCCGTCCAGTCGCGGGTGATGATTGCGGTGATTACCGCGTTGTCACTGTTCGGGGGTTTCGGCGGTGGAGGCGACGGGATCGCACACTTCGCCCATCTAGGAGGCTTTGTGGGTGGATATCTGTACCTGAAACTGTTTATGCACAAACAGACGGCCGGGCAATTCCGCGTCAAGGTCATGGCGGCAGCGACACGCAGCTCGGACCTCGAGCGGTGGGGGAAGATTAGTCGGGAGAGCTTGCACGAGGTAAACCGAGCCGAATTTGACCGCATCCAGGAGAAGATCACCGCCCACGGCGTCACAAGCCTGACGCAAGCCGAGCGTGCGTTCATGGATCGGTTCAGCGCCGAATGATGCCGTCCCTCTTGGTCTGAACAAACATGAAGATCGATCCCAAACAGTAACAGCACGTCACACCAACACTCGAAAGGAAATACCGCATGCTTGTTCTCACTACTCCCACAATCGAAGGGAAGCGCATCACTCGGTATATCGGGCTCGTCAGCGGCGAGGCTATCCTCGGCGCGAATATCTTCAAAGATTTCTTCGCCGGAATACGCGATATCGTTGGCGGAAGATCGGCAGCCTACGAAGAGGAACTGCGGAAGGCAAAAGACATAGCCATCCAGGAGATGACTCAACAGGCGCAGTCCATGGGTGGCAATGCTGTTATCGGTGTCGACCTCGATTATGAGACCATCGGCACGAACGGCAGCATGCTCATGGTCAGCGCAAGCGGCACAGCGGTGGTCGTGGAATGAACGTACGCGCGGTTCACAAAAGTGCACTGCAAAGCTCGGCACAGTTGGCTTTCGCGGAGGATTTCGCTATCTTGATACACCATCGCACCGCTGTTCCTGCCGTTGACCGATAACTCAATGGATCACCAAACATCCCAGGAGACACCACATGAAGCAAGGCATCGTCATTCTCTGTTCGCTTCTTATACTTACAGGAACCAACGCAATGTCTGATTCCATTTTTCCGTACAAATACCAAAAAGAGGTTCTCCCGAACGGCCTCACCGTCATCATGATCCCCATGGAAAGTCCGGGACTTGTGGCATACTACTCCGTCGTCCGGACCGGGAGCCGCGATGAAGTGGAGCAGGGAAAGTCCGGGTTTGCCCACTTCTTTGAACACATGATGTTCCGCGGGACAAAGAAGTATCCCGGTTCAGTGTACGACAGCGTCATGACAAGCATCGGGGCAGACGCCAACGCCTACACCACCGATGACTTGACCGCATACCACCTGAACTTTGCCAAAGAAGATCTGGAGAAGGTCATCGAAATGGAGAGTGACCGGTTCCAGAACCTATTCTACGAGAAGCCCGCTTTTCAGACTGAAGCCGGTGCAGTGTACGGTGAGTATCGCAAGAACATCACCAGCCCTTATTCCGTTTTGAACGAGAAAATGCAGGATCTTGCATACGACGCTCATACCTATAAACACACGACCATTGGGTTTGAGGCTGACATCAAAGCCATGCCGGAAGCTTTTGACTATAGCAAAACGTTCTTCCAGCGGTTCTACCGTCCGGACAACATCGTGATTGTGGTTACTGGCGACATCGACCCTGCTGCAACTCTCGGCCTAATCAATAAGTATTACGGCGCGTGGGAGAAGGGGTATGTGCCACCGAGGATCACTCCCGAACCGCCCCAGACTAAAGAACGCTACGCCGAGGTGAGCTATCCGGGGAAGACACTCCCAATCATTGATATCGCGTATAAAGGGGACGCGTTCGACCCTTCCAACAGAGCCTATGTCGCAGCCCTTCTCCTGGGCGCAGCACTTCTTCTTGGCGACCTCGCCTTCGGCGATAACAGCGACCTCTACAAAAAGCTGGTCATCAAGGAACAAAAGGTGCAGTTCATCTCCTCCGGCATCCCGATGAACAGAGACCTTCCTCTCTTTGAAATCTATTCTATGGTGAAGAAGGAGGAAGACATCGCCTACGTGCGCGACGAAGTGTACCGCACGGTGGATCAGTTCAAGACCACACCCGTGGACCAGAAGAAACTCAGCGACATCAAAAAAAGGAACAAGTACGGATTCCTGATGGGGCTGGACACACCGGACAATGTTGCCGGTGGGCTTGCCCGCCTCGTGGCGATTACAGGAGGCATTGACGTGGTGGATGTGCTTTATGGCCAATTCGACAAGGTGACGCCGCAGGATATCATGCAGGCCGCGCAGAAGTACTTCACCCCGGAACAAAGGACCGTTGTAGTCCTGAAAGGAACCCAACAATGAAAACCCTGACGCTTGTGCTCGCGTTGTCGTTGCTCCCCCCCATTACTTTTGGAGATGAAAACGT
>JAERML010000355.1 GCA_016844425.1 Bacteroidota bacterium | reverse complement strand
GGGCGCGAGGAGATTCTCGAACGATGGCGAGACGACAAACCATCCTCCGAGCGGACCCATTGCAAGACCCATCCCCACACCAAAGTGTGCGAGCGGCGTGTAGCGTTTCATCGTTGGATAGATGATGAAAACGGCCAGCGGTATCGGAGACAGGGAGAAGCAGAAATCGGAAATGAAGTAGGCAGAACCAAAGTACAAAGCAAGTCCGGAAATCATCACCCATGATGCTTCCCAGAGTGACATCCGGCCGCTGGGAAGATCGCGCATTGCTGTGCGGGGATTGAGGCCGTCGATCCTGCGATCGATGATGCGGTTAAGGGCAAACGCCACTGTGCGTGCTCCGGTGGCGGCGGTGAGTACAAGAATAAGAACTCGCAAACGCGGGAGAGAGTTCTTTGAGGCGAGAAGCACGCCGCTGTAGATGAGTGGAAGAGAGAAAAGCGTGTGCTCGATTTTGACAAAGGAGAAGAATCTTTTCACAACCCCAGATCTCCTTGTCGTTGCGTGCCACGCTTCTCGTCCAGAATACGCTCCAGGTCTTTTCTGTTCGAGGGCAAATGTTCAGAGAGTATCTTCCATATCATATCCACATCAACGCCAAAGTACTCGTGTGAGGCAAGGTTCCGTAATCCATACATCTGCTTCCATGGTATTTCAGCATGGATGTTCCGGACACTTAGCGGCACTTTCTGTGAAGCTTCACCCAGAATCTCAAAATTCCTGATTACCGCATCGACCACCAATTGGTTGTTCTTGAACTCAATAGGGGTCATACCATTCGTGTAGTTAAGGATCCTGTCAATCGACACGATCATATCCTCCAAAAAGATGAGATAGTTCCGTCCCTCCTGCTTCATATGTATCGAACCTGGCTAAGGATCGAATCTCTCATCTGGACTTTTAGTGCACTGAGCGAGACGAGATCCACTCTTCTGTTCAATTTGTCCTCCAACAGTTGCTGGAGATCAAAAAAATCCCAGCCCGGCGTCTCGGCAAATTCTACAATAATGTCGATATCACTGTCTGGTCGCTGATCGTCATTCGCGAAAGACCCAAAGTATCCAAGCCGTAGCACCTTGAATCGCTGTTGAAGGTGTGGTTTGAGTGCAGCGAGCTCCTGTTCTACACGTTCAGATGTCATCAGATGTCATCATTGTTCATTCCCACTCAATCGTTGCCGGAGGTTTTGAACTGATATCGTACACGACGCGGTTGATCCCTCGAACTTCATTGGTAATACGCGAGGAGATTGCCGCCATCACCTCATGCGGCATACGGAACCAATCGGCCGTCATTCCATCGACACTCGTTACTGCCCGGACCGCTACAGTAAAGTCGTATGTCCTCCCATCCCCCATCACCCCAACAGACTGCACCGGCAAGAGAACAACAAATCCCTGCCAGATGATTCGGTAGAGTCCGGCTTTCTTCACCTCTTCAACAAAGATCGCATCTGCCTCACGGAGAAGATCCAGACGCTCCTTTGTAATCTCACCGAGCACACGTACCGCAAGTCCCGGCCCGGGGAAGGGATGTCGCCAGATCAACTCTTCGGGCAAACCCAGATCAGCACCAACAGCCCGTACTTCATCTTTGAACAACTCCCGGAACGGCTCGATGAGCTGCAGGTTCATCTTCTCCGGCAGACCACCAACGTTGTGGTGCGTCTTGATCGTCACGGACGGCCCCTTGAACGAAGTCGACTCAATGACGTCCGGATACAACGTCCCCTGCGCAAGGAAGTCGACCCTTCCCATCTTCTTCGCCTCTTCCTCAAAGATATCAATGAAGAGTTTCCCGATGATCTTCCGCTTCGTCTCGGGTTCAGTCACGCCGGCAAGGCCTGCCAGAAACCTGTCGGTCGCATCAACGTAGTCGAGGTTGATCTTGAAGGAGTCGCGGAAGGTCTTTACGACGCCGTCTGACTCTCCCTTGCGCATCAGTCCGTTGTCGATATGGATACAGAAGAGCTGATCACCAATCGCCTTGTGGAGCAATACTGCCGCCACCGATGAATCCACACCTCCGCTCAATGCGCAAATGACTTTTCCCTTCCCCACCTTCTTCCTGATTTCATCAATGGAGCTTTGAATGAACGACGACGCGCTCCACCCACACCCACCCTTGGACTCACATATCTTGTAAACGAAGTTCTTGAGAACCTCTTTCCCTTTCTGGGTGTGTACAACCTCAGGATGGAACTGCACACCATAAATCTTCTTCCCGGGATTTCGGATAGCACAAATGGGAGCGTTGCTGGTGTGCGCGATCGGTTCAAAGCCCGGGGGTGCTTTGGTCAGATGATCACCATGGCTCATCCATACGCTGGTATGGGCAGCCCCATTGGAGCCAAAGCCGGCGAAGAGATCAGACTGGTCGTCGATAGTCAGCTCGGCATGACCGTACTCACGCCGCGCCGCCTTGTCCACTTCGCCTCCCAGTTGGTACCCGATCAACTGCAGTCCGTAGCAGATACCAAGAATGGGAATGCCGAGATCAAAAATGTGAGGGTCTGAATGAGGCGCACCAGGCTCGTAGGTGCTGTACGGACTTCCCGAAAGGATGATGCCTTTCGGGTTCAGTGCCTTGATCTTTTCGATGGGAATATTAAATGGATACAGTTCGGAATATACGCCGAGTTCACGAATGCGGCGGGCAATCAACTGGGCGTATTGGGCGCCGTAGTCGAGGACGAGAATGAGCTCCGAATGGGCCATGAAGAAAGGAAACCGATTGGAAGTTGCTTCAATATAAGGAAATGTTCCCTCTTCTCAAAAGCGCGAATGGCCCATCCATGTCCTAGTCGGATCGAGATCCCGGCGCGCCTTCTGGCGTGACGGACAAAAGAAAATGGGCACCATCAGCCCGGACCAAGTGGTCTTTTTCCCACTTCTTTTTAAAAAGAAGTGGGCAATCCCGACAAGGTCGGGACGCAATCGCAACGCCACAACCTCAGATAGTCCTTGCCCGGTTGAAAGACGATTTCATCTGTCGAATGATGATGAATCGTGATGGAAATTGCATGTCGATGAAATCGCAAAGCCCAAAATGATTCCCTACCGCTCACATCCTGCACACCTCAGGTTTGCGATTTCAGCGTTTACCGCTTTAGTGCCCGGTGCTGCGTGACAAACCGAACTCTCCCTAAATCCCCGCCTGCCTCATTGAATGCCCGGAGGCGGGCAGGCCTCTCTTAAGAAGAGAGGGACTTGCTGAATCTGCGCTCGATCCTCCCCTCTCTTCCTGAAGAGAACGGCGCTATCATACCTTTGCCCCCCGAAATCGACAGATGCGTGAGTGGGCCAATACATCAGGATCGCGATTTCAGCGCTCACTTCCTTACTGCCCGGTGCTGAAATCGCATGTCATAGGTATGGCATTCTCCAAGCCTGCGGGATTCGATTTCGGGAAGACTTCTTTGGTTACTTTCTTCCTCGGGAAGAAAGTAACATCAAATTGAGCTTCATCCAGGCTGATTGTAAGCCTGCGCAGCAAAACTCCCCTTGACTTTCCCTTCCCCCTTTCGTAATCTTCCTCCGTTCCAACCCAGATGTCCCGGGCCGAGCCCCCTCCTCCTCCCCTCCGGACTGACTGTTCTAACAAAACACACATGAGCGAAATGAACGCACCATGATGCGTTTGTCCAACACCAGTGCACGGCTAAATGCACTTGAGTACGTGTAGCCGGTACTTATGTGCAATTGCCGGTTCAGAAGTTGATGAAAACGTAATAGCACGCGAGATGGAGGCAACCATGAAATCGAAGCTCAGATCCACTTGCATGGTTTTAATCTTCCTCATCCCATATGTCCAGACCTTTGGATTAGAAACATTCTGGTCACGTCGTAATCCCCTCCCCACAGGAGGGGCGCTGTATGGAGCATTCTTCCACGATTCCCTGCGTGCTTGGTTTGTTGGGTCGATGGGTGCTCTGGTGTCAACGACCGATGGAGGGCTTACATGGAAGGAAGACCTTCTTCGTCCTCGTGGCGAACTGCAGCGTATCCATTTCACGAACGAACAGCACGGTGTTATTGTCGGCGGAGATGAGGGGGCTCAGAATGGAGCCATTTTTGTTACCACAGATGGGGGCGAGACCTGGGTCGACCGATACAACGACCCCACACGATATGCACTCTTTGATGTCTCATTCTGCGGCAGCGATACTGGATGGGCATCCGGTTTCCTTGGCATCCTCAAAACAACCGATGGCGGCGTGACGTGGGTGCAAAACCAATCACCGGGACTTGGCTGGAATACCTCAGTGTTTTTCATCAACGACTCGTTAGGCTGGGCTACAAATCCCACAGGCGGAATCTTTAAGAGCACGAACACC
>JAERML010000002.1 GCA_016844425.1 Bacteroidota bacterium | reverse complement strand
CTCTCTGACTTGTGGATGGGAAGAGCATGAGTCAGGAGGGCGGCGAACCCTTGCCCTCTCTCCCCCACTCGGACATCCGCGCCCGAAGCATATGCCCAGAATGTGAAGCGATCCTCCGGGAACGTGCACACGACCGTATCGAAGCGTTTACTCCGTAGAAAGTGTACGATGTTCAGTTCAGCCCGAACTCGCGCAAGGCCACGGAGTGAACGGAGCGTAGCACGACTCACAACATAAGTCTCATCAACGTTCAAATTCGTGCTGAGAACAGTCTCCATCCCTGTTCGGACAAGCGGAAGTCCAGGTGGGGTTTCGGAGAAACCTCGTTCGAGGATGAGGACGGAAATGCACGCATCCGGGAAAGTCTTCTTGAGTGCCCGGAGCGCGGGCGTTAAAAGAAGCAGGTCGCCTAATTGTCCTTCCGCAATGAAGAGGACACGCGAGGGGCGTATCATCAGAAGTAAGGCCTGGCATGGAATGTCGCCCCGATCTCTTCCTCCACGAGGCGACGCGCCTTCTCTCGATCCACTTCGTTCAAATCCACAATGGTCATCACCACGTTAGGAATGAACTTCACCGCCTCTTTGGCAAAGTCGATCATTGCGGGAAAGAACCGTGCACCGTCAAGACGCATCAACTCTCCATACTGCTGCGGGTCGGTGGAGTTCAGGCTGATCGACACGGCGTCGATCAGGTCAGCCAGCTCGGGGACAATGTTTCGCTTGTTGATGACGCTCCCATGTCCGTCGGTGTTGATGCGAGTCCTTCCCCCAAGGGATTTTACCCACCGTGAGATTTCTTTCAATGCCTCAAGCCGAATCGTTGGCTCGCCGTACCCACAAAACACGACTTCCTCGTACCGCGTCGGGTCACCAATCGCCTGAATCACTTCCTGTACTGTAGGCTCACGATTGATACGAAGGTTGTGCCCTTTGATCACCGCCTCTCCCTTCCTGTCGCAGAACACACAATCTGCATTGCACCGGATGGTGAGATTGACGTAAAGAGCGTTCTTGAGTTTGTACACAATGTGCGGCTCTTCCATCTCCCCTATCCCGAACAGTTTCAGGATGTTGTAGTTCGTTGCGCGTGCCACATCGTCCAAAGAAAGGTGCTGCAGGTCGGCGATTCTCTTGGCAATGAGGGGAATGTGTGAAGGCTCATTCCTTTTGCCGCGATAGGGAACTGGCGCAAGGTACGGGCTGTCAGTTTCGAGGAGGAGATGTTCAATAGAGATATCGCGGGCTACCTCCGCGGCGAAACCGGGATTCTTGAACGTCACGACGCCCGGCATGGAAACAAAGAAGCCCATGCGGATGATGTGCCATGCCATCGCAGTATCGCCAGAGAAGCAATGGAACACGCCTTTCGGCGCCGGAAACCGGCTGAACGGCGTTGCCATCTGACTTCTCCACAACGGCTCACCGTCCACGGCCTCTTCCACAATTCGGATCGTTTCTTCGTTCGATTCCCTGGTGTGGATAACGACGGGAAGATTGCGCCGCTGGGCGATCCCGATCTGGGCTTTGAAGATTTCTGCCTGAATGTCTCTCGGCGAGAAATCATAATGGAAGTCGAGTCCGATTTCACCGATGGCAACAACCTTGGGATGGTTGCTCAGCTCCTCGATCGCTCTGAGCGATGTATCGTCGGCTTTCTTTGCATCATGCGGATGGAAACCCACACAGGCATACACCTCTGGATGCCTCTCCGCCAACTCGACGGCTCTTCTGCTATCATCAAGGTCCGTTCCGGGATTGACAATGTACTTCACTCCCGCGTCTATCGCACGACGAATGACCTGTTCCCGGTCTTCTTTGAACTGGTCTGAGGTAAGATGGGCGTGCGAATCGACAAACATGACAATCTTCTCTTGTGCATCACCAACTTACTGAAGAAGGTTCTGAAATGCAAAGAACGGAAGGAGGTGTTGAGGAAGGCGAGCCACAACTCCGTCTTGTTCTGAGGAAGAACGGGTAGCTGGCGTTTGGTTACCTACAGTGAAGTCTGAAGAGTAAGGATGATGCTGCGAGGCGGGGCAATGTTCCCAATCAGCTCAACGTAGTTGTACTGGAAGAGATTGTTGATGTTGAGTGTTGCAATGAGTGGCAGATCGACGGCGGCAAAATCATAACCAAAGCGAAGATCTACTACATATATGTCAACACGGTACTCACCATCCTTGATTATGTTGAGCGGTGGCGTAACAAACTCGTCATCGATCCGTTCGACGCGACTGAGATAACGGAAATCCACGGCCAGCGTGAAGTCGCTTATCCGTGAGACGCTTCCCGCGTACAGCATATGGCGGGGACGGTACTTGAGAATATCATTCTTCGTCACATCCTTTGGATGGACGTACGTGTACCCCAGCGAGAGAACGGACGACCGATCGAAGAACCCGAGCGTTGCCGATCCTTCGACCCCCCGGATCTGCGCCCGCGTCACATTCGCGAACTGTCCATTGAAATTGGGCGTGAAGCCCGCCTCGATGAGATCGGAGAAGTCACTTTGAAACAGAGCCACATCACACACAGCCGCTTCGCCGAGAATTTGATTCACACCCACTTCGTACGACGTGCTCCGTTCCGGTTTCAGGTTCGGATTGGGGATGATGGGAAATCCTCCTGCGCTCGTTGAGATAAATGCCTCCGCAACGGTTGGCGAGCGGAACCCGCGTCCGTACGAGGCGCGGACGGCGGTTCCTGGCATCGGGTTGTACACAATGCCAAGCTTCGGATTGAGTTGCGCGTTGGCATCAAGCGAATCAAGGTCTTGATGATCGTATCGCGCACCCACGGTCACTTTGAACCAGGGAGCCACGGCATACTCAGCCTGCACGTACATCGCCACGCCACCGCCAGAATGCGTTCCCCACACATCTGCATCGACACGGTCGAGATTTCCCTCCACACCTGCGGTCAGTATATGACCACCATCGAACAAGAAGGTTCCCAACGCTTCTCCGCGGATCACATCAGAACGCGAGCCTTCCGATGACGGACCGATCGTGTCGGTGAATTTCGTTCGGAACCACATCCCGCGCACAGTGTAGATCGCATCCTCACCGGTAATGTGGTTGTACTGGCTGCTCAAGAAGAACCGGGTAGACTGTACCCCATCACCCTGCTGCACGTCGGGCGGGGTGAGCGCATGCGTAAGGTCCTTCCAGTAGAGGAAACTCGCCCTCTTTTGGTGGAGGATGTTGAACGTGGACGTAAAGAGGTCAAAGTCGGAGAGTGGGGCACGTACCTTAACATACCCGTTGTACCGACGACGAAAGTCGTTCTGCCGGAAGCCATCGTCTGCTATGCGGGAACCATGCAACATGAGGCCAAGGCTGCCGATCGTCCGTGAATGAGTAAGAGCCTGACCATCAAGAAATCGTGTGCCACCTCCCCAAACCCATTGACTGAATGATGGCGCACCGTAGAAACCACCGTATGTCCTGAGTGTTGTGGCTGGCTCTGCAGGGATCGGCTTGGTGATCACGTTGATGACACCCCCCAACGCACTCGACCCGTAGAGTGCCGAGCTCGCACCCTTCACAACCTCGATTCGTTCCACCTGCCCGACGGGGATTGTTTCAAAGTTCAGTTCACCGGTATCACCGGTAATAAAAGGTATCCCATCAACAAGCATCAACACCCGGCTCCCCGCACCGCGGCTGTAACCACTCGATCCGCGGATGTTCACCTGGGATTCGGTGAGGTTGACGCCCGAAATATAGCGGAGGGCGTCGTCAATCGTTACCGAATTCCGGCGGGCGATCTCGGTCGCATCCATTACTGCCATGCTTACAGGAGATTCCTGTAACGATTGCTCCCTCTTGCTCGCAGTAACGACAACGGGCTCTGTTTGGATCGGAGCGGACGTCAATACAACCCGCAGTTCCAACGCTTGTCCTTCTCTCACATCTACTTTTGACCGCTGCTCACGTTGATATCCGACGAGCGAAAAGACGATCGTGTACGTCCCAACCGAAATACCGGAGAGACTAAACTCACCGCTGGCGGATGTTGTCGTCCCTCGCACTGTCCCCTGGACCAGAACATTGACACCGGGTAATGGCTCGCCATTCGTCGACACAACGAGGCCCCGGATGCTGCCGGTCTCGGCCACTGCGAGAGGCGCAAAAACGAGGAGGATTGCGAGCATCGATCTCATAAGAACGGAGGTGGAGGCGGGTTGTTGAAATCAACATCAATGTTTACTCCTCCAGTGGTGTCGTTCGTAATGACCTCCACAGAAGAAGGGATCGTGAGATTGGTGTCGAGGTCATACTGCCCCACTGCGCGCCAATCAGTCGAGATACTCGGACCGTACTGCTGAGCAATTGCAACATACTCATACGTTCCCGCTGGAAGTACAAAAATGAAGCGGAGCGAATCTACAAAGAACGGAACCAGTGCAGAGTCTCCAATGGGAGGGTAAACAGCGGCTCGCCCTTGCAACACCTCGGTGAGAATATCCCTTGGAGGGAAATTCCTGAATGCGACAAGGCGGAGATCATGAAGACTGTCGATAGGCGGCCAGTTGTGGTACGTGATTAGCCCGGTCATCGTCCCCATTGGTACAGCAGTTGCCGGGGGTTCCAACCCGCCGTCGCAAGCCAGGGCAGGCAAACAGAGGAGAGTGAGAAGAACAATTTTCATATGCTCACCAGGAAAGAACGCGTACTGGGTATTTCCAGTGCAACTACTTGACAGCACTCCCTGATCCGATATCTGCCGACGGAGTGATGAACACCAGCTTCCCATCATTGTCCGACGCGGCGAGGAGCATTCCTTGGGACTCGTGTCCCATCAGCTTGGCGGGCTGGAGGTTGAAAACCACAACGACGGATTTCCCGACAAGATCCGCCGGTGTGTAGTGCTTGGCAATGCCCGCAAGAATCTGACGTTTCTCGGTCCCGACTTCAACCTGGAGTTTCAGCAACTTTTCCGACTTCGGCACAGGTTCCGCCGCGATGATCTTTGCCACGCGCAGGTCGATCTTCTTGAAATCATCAATGGAGATGTTCGGCCGCGCATCCGGTATGCCTCCGGATGGTCTTACCGGTGGCGGTGTTTGCGCGGGTGTCCCTTCCGGGGTACTTGAAAGCTTGTTCAATTCAGAAGCGATCACATCGTCCTCAATTTTTGTGAACAGAATCTCCGGGGTCCCGATACTATGGCCCTCCGGCAGGAGAGGTTCGGCGGCAGAATCCCACAATTGTTTCGATGCCTCGCCTTGTAAACCCAGCATCTTCCAGACCTTCTCCGACGAGGAGGGAATGATCGGCCCCATCAGGATTGCCAGCGATCGGGCCAACTGCAGACAGATGTTGATCGTGGTTGCACACTTTTCCTTGTTGGAGGAGGCGGTCTTCCATGGTTCACTGTCGTTGAAGTACTTGTTCGAAGCCCGGGCGAGGTTCATGATTTCGAGCACGCCGTCGCGGAATCGGTAGTGCTCGAAGAATTCCCCCGCTGTGGCAGGGGTTTTCCGCATTGTTTCAAGCATGCCGCGGTCCAGGTCCGAGAGCGTTCCCAGCTCCGGCACCTTTGCTTCGAATGCCCGACCGACGAAAGCGAGTGTCCGGTTTATGAAGTTACCAAGAATGTCAGCCAGCTCATTGTTGTTTTTCGCCTGGAAGTCACGCCAATAGAAATCAGAATCGCGATACTCGGGCAACGAGACCGCGAGATAATACCTCAATGCATCGGTCGAAAAGCGCTCCAGAAATTCCAGAACCTCAATCCCCCACCCTTTGCTCTTTGAAAATTTCTGTCCCTCAAAGTTAAGAAACTCGTTTGCCGGGACATTCTCAGGAAGGACATAGGGCGGCGCATTGCCGTCATTCCATGCCGTCAACATTGCAGGAAAGACAATACAATGGAAGACAACGTTATCCTTCCCGATGAAAGCAACATACTTGGTCGTTTCGTCAAGCCAGTAGTCTTTCCATCCCTCCGGCCTCCCTTTCTGTTTTGCCCATTCCTTCGTCGAGGAGATATACCCAAGTACTGCATCAAACCACACATAGAGGACTTTGTTTTCGTAACCGGTCAACGGAACCTTGACTCCCCAATCGAGATCACGGGTGACGGCACGATCCTGCAAACCGTTTTTGAACCAACTCTTGCAATAGTTGAGGACGTTATCCTTCCAACCATCCCGTGCGTCCCGTTCGGCGATGTACTTCTCGAGTCTCGTCTGATATGCGCCAAGTGGAAAATACCAATGCGATGTTTCCCTGACCACCGGTGTCTCACCGGTGATCTTGCTCCGCGGGTCAATCAATTCTGTCGGATTGAGGTAAGAACCGCACCGTTCGCATTGATCTCCCCGCGCATCGGGATTTGAACAGACGGGGCACGTCCCTTCCACGTACCGGTCTGGAAGAAACATCCGCGCCTTTTCATCATAGAATTGCTTTTCCTGCTTCTCACGCAGAATCCCACGTTTGTGAAAATTGAGGAAGAACTCCTGCGCAGTTTGATGGTGGATCGAAAGAGATGTTCGGGAGTAATTGTCGAAGCTCACCCCGAACCGCTCGAAGGCGGTTTTGTTCATTGCATGATAGCGGTCGACAATCACCTGCGGGGAAACGTGTTCTTTGTCGGCGGTCAAGGTAATCGGGACGCCATGCTCATCGGAGCCACAGATGAACAAGACATTCCGCTGCTTCAGCCGTTGGTACCGGACGTAGATATCTGCCGGAAGATACGCGCCAGCCAGATGACCAAGATGGATCGGACCGTTGGCGTACGGAAGGGCGGCTGTGACAAGTATGCGTCGAGTGGAAGTCATTGATTTTGTTACGCGTGAGAGACTGCAGCCTGCGGCCGACCGACATCGAGATATCTTTTGAGACGGACGGAAAGTTGCGTCAGCACAAGATTAATGTAGACATTTCCATGAACAAGGGAAATAGCCTTCTCAACTTCTGCCAGTGCCGAGAGAAGGTCGGCGTGCGGGAACCTTGTGACGAATCTCTGGAGGTCATCCTGCTGGTCGAGGTTGATAATGCTGCCGCCGCGGGAGAGAACCAGGGCATCCCGGAACCACATCAGCATGAGTGTGAGAAAACGGATCACCACGTCTCTGTCCTTTGTTGAGCAAATTCGCCCGATCTCATCTAACAGGGGCGCCGCACCGGAGCCGAGCACAAGACGTATAAAGTTCACTACCTCTTGCCGCCGGGCGGCGACATCGTCCTGCAAGAGATTCATTGCTTCCGTGTAGCTCCCGTTTGCAAGGCGCGCAACCAAAGAGGCATGTGTCGGGTCCACATCATTCCGGTCTACCAGAGCCGTTCGTATCTCCGTTTCCGTCAGGGGATCGAAACGGACCTGTTGACAGCGTGAGCGTATCGTAGGAAGGAGGGCGTCGGGATGCGCTGTTGTGAGAATCAATATCGTGTTTCCTGCCGGCTCTTCGAGTGTCTTTAGCAATGTGTTGGCAGCGGCATCTCCCATCTCATCCGCGCAGGAAATAATGAAGACGCGCGTCCTGCCGCCAACCGTGCTCATCGCCGATTCCCGCCGTAGCTCCCTGATGCTGTTGATTTTGATGATCGTGGCCTTTGGAATGACAATCCGGTGATAAGGATTCTCTGACTTGCGGGCGATCTGATCGCGAATCAGAGCGATCTCCGTCGCCGTCAGTTTCTCCAGCGGGGGATCATCCGATGTTTCATTCTTGCCGACGGGCAAGGCCACCACAAGTCGGACATTGGGATGCTGCAATGCGTTCATCTGCAGACAAGAGGAACAACGTCCACAAGCCTCTTCTTCTCCCGCCTCGCACTGAAGAACGCGTGCAAGCTCGATGGCAACGGCGTCCTTTCCTACCCCTTCGTTCCCGTGAAAGAGGTACGCGTGAGACAGCCTATCGTTTCTCAGTGCACTGAGGAGCGTCTGCTTCACGCGCTGTTGCCCGATAACACGTCGCCAGAGGATTCGATCCTTCGCATCAGAATGCATGACCAATACCAAAGTGAAGGATGCCTTCTTTGAACGTTTGTCCCCAGAATGACCGTTCCGTTATCCATTGTTGACCTGGCCTGGCTGCAGGGTTATATACGCGAAGGCCATAGTCGATTCGGAATGGTCCGAAGAATGTGTCATACCGGAATCCAATTCCTGTCGCAATAGCCACATCTCTCAATTGCAGATTCCGTGCCTGCCCCCAGACGTTGCCAAAATCCAGAAAGGTCACAATCCAGATCTTGTCCAAGAAATCATCACGCAACGATTGGAGAATGTTCATACGCAGTTCCAGGCTTCCTTCAAAAGCGACGTTTCCTCCAAACTGAGGATCGCCAGTCGCACTTAGGTCACGCGATTGCCAGCCACGAATGCTGCCACCACCGCCTGCATAGAATCGGTGCGTCTGCGGAATGCTGCGCGTGGAATCGCTTCGAGTCTCACCATATTTGTCTTCGAAGCCGGCCTTCAATTTCAGTCCAAGAATAGAATAGCGATTATCAGTCATGTCGAAGTACCAGCGGCCGAGGAGGCTGATACGATAGAATTGTGTAAATGGAAGGTTTTGGGGAAGCGCGTTCTTCAGTAAGAGGGGGAGCAGACCGGCTTCCTCAAGAGTCGCGGTGTGGATGAACCCATCGGATGGACGAAAGAGATCGTTGGACTTGTCTCGCTGAATCGTGAAGGAGAGAATCGAATTGAATTGTGTGTTTTTCGACTGTTGCTCGAGCTGGTCCAACTGTTGGCGGAAATCGGCGTCGTTCGTATCACCGGTGAAATTCTGGTTCCGTGAGAGATTTACCAACTCAAGCGTCCAGTCGAGGTACCCCGTCGTGAACTCCGCAAAACGATCAGTGAAACCAAACGTGTTCCGAACTATGTCCTGCCGGTAGGGAAGTTGCTTATCCCGAATGAGCGAGAACGTCCAGTTACCTTTGATCTTGTTGGTAAATATGTACGGCTGGAGCATCTCAAACGTCAACTCTCCGTTTGAAATAGCTGTCGTATTGAGTCCGAAATAGTTGGGGAACTCGCGAATCGTCTGCGTCCTGAAACGAAGCCTTGCTGAGAATGTCCGTGCCCCTCCGAGAAAATTTCTGTTTGTATAGCCCAGACCGGTACCAAGGTTGAATGCATTGTTCTCATCGCTGATCAGGAGTTCCGGTGCGAGTTCGTGCTTGTCCTTCGGGCGGACGCTGATGCGGCTGGCCACAAAAATGGACGGGCTGTCGTTTGGCGGAACGTCTGTTTCGATGCGAGCCTGGTCGAAGATTCCGACCCTGTTCAGGTTCCGTTCGCTGGAGATCCTGCTTGAGTAGTTGTAGAAATCATTTGGTTTGTAGTCGAGCTGGCTGAAAACGATGTCATCGGTAATGTCATCTCGTAGGGTGTCTTCGTTGGTAACATGGATTTCTCCAAACACATACCGTTTGCCAAGATCAAATGTGAGCAAAACCGAATAGTTTCCAGTACTCGTTCGCAATGTGGCAAAGGAACGGTCCCTTACGTACTCGCAATTAGGGTAGCCTGCATTCCAGAGGATGAGCCGGACGCGGGCAACTTCTGCCTCCAGTAACGCGGCATCGTATGGGTCGCCAGAAGTGATATGGGGTGATGATTCCATGTCGTCCTGGACGAATTCTGGCACATTCGCGATCCCTGCATACATTATGGTATCCACAATCGCGCGGTACCCCTCCGTCACAAGCAGAGCAATCTCCATCACCCCCTCTTCATCATCAAAAGTGAGCGAGGTATCAATCCGGACCATGTTGAACCCGCGATCGCGGTAGTGCTTGCGCAAACGATGGAGGTCCTCGCTGAACCTGATGGGATCGAAGTACTCGTTTTTTCTTCCGAGTCTGTCGTTGATCCCATGAAGAAACTTGCTCAGCGTACCGGGCGTTTCTTTCGTCTGCAACTGGGCGAGAAGTTCCTTTGCGCTGATGGTTTCGTTCCCGTCCACCTCAATTGCGCTGATTTCGTATAGCCCTGTCTTTTCCCCGTTCTCCTGGGCAGTACCACCGTCTACCAACGCGATCATCAGAACCAGACCCCAAATGATATGAGGGGGTTTAGGCAAAGGGAATAGTGAACATTGAGGGACGCGTCGGTTAAAGTGCACGAGTTCGGTATAAGCCTTCGTGAAAAAGCAACACAAAAAAACCCAGCCGTCTTGGTTGGGTTGGTATGGTAGCAATTTTGCTCCAGAGAATCAACGGAAACGGACGACTAGTATTCACCTTCGTCTTCAAAGAAAAAGTCTTCGTCGGTCGGATAATCGGGCCAGATCTCCTCCATGCTTTCATACGGCTCTTCACTGTCTTCAAGCTCCTGGAGGTTCTCCACCACTTCGACCGGAGCACCGGTCCGCACAGCGTAATCTATAAGTTCGTCTTTGGTCGCCGGCCACGGTGCGTCATCCAGGTACGAAGCCAGTTCCATCGTCCAGATCAATTTCTCACCTCAAACAATGATTGCGATAGTTCACGTTGTGTTGCGTGCAGTTGGGCATTGCAGTTCGACCACATCCGACCCCGGCGGGTGTGCCGGCGAATATACAGCTACTGTGTGCTCGCCAAGGCTGTCCGATACCGGGCAGCGTCCACATCGTCAAAGAAGTAATCTACGGGGTTTTGTTTCCGGCCATTCAACCGGATCTCGTAATGCAGGTGCGGGCCGCTCACAAGTCCTGAACGACCGCTTTTTGCGATAAGTTCCCCTCGTCGCACAGTCTGACCCGGACGTACAAGGATCTTGGAAAGATGCGCATACAGCGTTGAGTACCCATAGCCGTGCGAAATCTCAACAACGGCTCCATAGCCACCTTGGGTCCTTCCTGCATACCGGACAACACCATCCCCAGTGCAAAAAATATTCGTCCCGACATCATTGATGACGTCGATGCCTTCGTGCATTCTATAGACTCTCAGAACAGGATGCACGCGCATGCCAAACCCGTTGACACTGTAATAACCAGTCGCCGGTTTGATCGCGGGAAGGTGGTTGAAGAACTTCTTGTTGTACTCGTAACGCTTGTAAATATCTTCGTAGCTTGCTTGCTGGAGCTTCACTTCCCTTGCCAATTGGTCAAGCAATTGTCGGGAGTTGTTCAACACTGTGGAGGCTTCCTCCGACAGGAACGGGAACTCTGAGGTCTTGATGGTTCCACCAATTGCTGCTTCTCGCGTTTCTGGGTCAATGGTTGACAGATCAACCATCAAACGAAGCTCGTTGCCCCTGTCTGCAAGGCTTGCCAGCCCTCGTTGTACCGTATTCATCCGACGAGAGATCTCGTTCAACTGGTCCTTCAAGATCTTGTTCTCCGCGTTCAACACGGACATCCTGTCGTACCCAAGCCTGAGCAGATCGTTTGAAAGGAAGTTCACAATCAGAACTGCCCCTATGACAAACAAACCCAAGGCGAGGCTTGAGCCGATCAGCTTGAGCTTGAAATAGCGAATCTCTCTAAGCTCAAGGCCCGAGTCCGAGAAGACAAAGAATTTCATGTTCTTCAGCATGGCAGAATTGCCTTATTGGCTCGGATGTCTCCGATTCCCTTATCCACGATTTCGGGTTGTCTTTGTGGAATTCTCTTCCGGAATGTGATACAAGTCCCATTCCAAAAATGCAGGGGAATGATAACACATAAACAGCCGTTTGTCAAGGAAATTTTCTGCGGCTCATAACTGCAAGATTGGCAGAAAGAGGTAAAAAGGGGGCTGGGCGGAAAGAATTACTGGCTATTCAAAGTCGTGCTCAAAGTACTGGATGGCTCTGTTCCCCTTTCGTTTCTCCCCAATGACGGTCTCCAGTCTTTTGGAGAACTCCTTCGCCGCGTCGTAGCCGTAATGTTTGAGGAGATAGTTGAGGGCAATGACTTCGGTGATGACTGTGACGTTTTTTCCTGGGAAGATGGGAAGCTTAACAAGCGGAATCTCTACGTCAAGGATGGAAATGTTCTCATCATCCAGCCCGGTACGTGTATAGTCGTGTGCCGGCTTCCATTCCTCCAATTCCACGACAAGTTCCACTCTCTTCTGAAATCGAATCGCCCTGACGCCGAACATACTGCGGACGTCTATCAGGCCCAATCCGCGGATCTCCATAAAGTGCTTCACCAAATCGGTTCCTGCGCCCATCAGGATTCCCTCTCCTTTTCTCGTCACCATCACCACGTCATCGGCAACGAGACGATGGCCCCGTTCCAGCAGGTCAAGCGCGATCTCGCTTTTCCCGATTCCCGACCTCCCTGCAAGAAGAACACCAACGCCATACACATCCACAAACGACCCGTGTAGAACGATTTGCAATGCAAACTGGTCGTCGAGGAAGTCAGCGAGGAAATATGCTATCTTGGTGGTTTCGAACGGCGTGCCGAACACCGGGATCTGCTTCGCAGATGCCGCCTCAAGAAATTCATCCTCTAACTTGTTGCCATTCGTCAGGATGATGCACGGCATCTTAAATTCCAGCAACGCCATGAATGCAGATTTCCTGTCGGCAGGAAGCAACGAATTCAAGTAACGGATCTCGGTGTTCCCGATGATCTGCACTCGGTCATAAGTAAAGAGCTCCACATACCCCGCAAGCGCCAATCCCGGTCTATGCAGGTTCTTATCCTTGATCGAATTCTCAAACCCCCTCTCACCGTTCAGCAGTTTCAGCTTGAAACGTTCTTTCGTCGTTTCAAAGAGAAACCCGACCGTGATTCCCTTCTTCCGGGTCTCCTTTTTCCTGTCGATCTTCATTTGTAGCCTGGGCGAAGTGGTTTAGACTTTGTCCTGCATCGAGCGAACCTTGCTCTTATCCATTGCGCGAAGTTTGGATTTGTATTTTGCCAGTCGTCCGTTCATTTTCTCCACCGCCAACTCCACTGACTTGTGATAATCCTCCGACTTTTCCCTCGCCGTCAACATGGTTCCGAAGACGTGAAGATTTATTTCCGCAATCTTGATGTTTTTGGTCGCACCTTCAAAACTCAGGATGACGTCAGCACGAAAAATGCCATCGTAGAACTTGTCCAGTTTCTTGACAGCATCGGTCGCAAACTCCTTCAACTCCTGGCGGGCGCGGAAACGACGCGCTGTGAATTTTGTCAGCATAGCTATTCCTTTCGAGTACGTTTGCGGAGAACATCACGCCTTGGGATGGGCCTGCGCGTAGACTTTTTTCAGCCGATCCACACTGACGTGTGTGTAAACCTGAGTAGTGGAGAGGCTCTCGTGCCCCAACAATTCCTTCACTGCTCTCAAGTCAGCACCCCGGTTCAGTAAATGTGTGGCAAATGTGTGTCGTAACACATGAGGACTCTTCTTCTCTATTTCTGACACTTTCCCGATGTAGGTGTTCATCAAAACGTTGATTCCCTTCGGATTCATCCTTTTTCCACGAGCACCGAGAAACAGGATTCCCGTGTCTGCAATCTTTCCCACGAATTCCCGGCGCCGCAAAAGATAGACATCAAGTGCCTTCCGTGCAGGACGGCCAAAGGGGACGATTCTATCCTTGCTTCCCTTACCCGTCACTTTGATCGTACCGTTTGCGATATCCACGTCGCCAACCTTCAAATAAATCAACTCGCTGAGACGGATTCCGGTTCCGTAGAACAACTCCAGAATTGCAGCGTCGCGTATCCCTTTGAGGGTGGATCTATCCGGTTGGTCCATCAGCCTGGTGACCGTGTCTTCGTCCAAGAATTGTGGCAACCGACGTTCGAGTTTGGGGGACGCGACATTAGCAGCAGGGTTACAATCAAGACGATGGACCTTGCAGAGGTACTTGAAGAATGATTTCAGGCAGGCGAGCTTTCGGGCGACACTTCTTTTGGAGAACCCCTGTTCGAGAAGACCCCCCAGAAAGCCCCGAATGGTTCCCCGGTCAATCCCGCGGAGTGATATCGCTCCTTTCTCAGAAACACGGCCGAGATACTCTTCAAACTGACGCAGATCATTCTCATATGCTGCAATGGTATGCGGGGAGTAGTTCCGTTCTTTCCGCAGGTATTGAAGATATGTGCGGACGTCGTGCTCCATGCGGCAGGTCAGGGCATTGATCAGGTTTCCCGTTCGACGGGTTCTTCTTTTGCAATTTCAGCTTTGCACGACGGGCAGGTCAGATAGTCCCCCCGTGTCTGGCTAAACTTCACTACCATGTACGCGTTTCCACAGGTGTCGCATGCGCGGGCGACCGGCTTATCCCACGAGGCGAAATCGCAATCGGGGTATCGAGAACACCCGTAGAAAATGCGTTTCCGCTTCGTCTTTCGCTCGATGACATAGCCATCCTTGCATTTGGGGCACGCTACTCCGATGGAGATCGGTTTGGTGTTCTTACATGTTGGATAGTTCGAACAACCCATGAACGCACCGTATCTTCCACCTTTAACGAGCATATCGGCGCCACATAGTTCGCACTTCATGCCGGCCATGTGTTTGGTCTGTTCCTGTTCGCCTGGCAAAGGGCGCGTGTTCTTACAGGACGGATATCCACTGCACGCCATGAAACGGCCATTCCGTCCCCACTTGATGATCATCGGTTTTCCGCAGAGCTCACAGACCTCCTCAGTCTTCTCCTGCAACGATTTCTTGATCGCAGCGCTCTTCTTGTCCACCCCCTCTACATCTTTGATAAAGGGATGATAGAAATCTTCCATCACCTTCCGATAACTCTGCTTCCCTGCAGCAATGGTGTCCAGTTCTTCCTCCATCCTCGCGGTGAATGCCACATTAAACAAGTGCGGAAAGTTTTGCACGAGGAGCCTGTTTACGGCGATGCCCAACTCCGTGGGATAAAGCCGACGCTCTCGCTGCTCAACATACTTGCGCGCCTGAATCGTATCCACAATCAGTGCATACGTGCTGGGGCGTCCGATTCCCTGGGCTTCCAGTTCTTTCACCAGACTGCTTTCTGTGAATCGTCCGGGAGGTTTTGTGAAGTGTTGGTTCGGGATGAGATTCGTCAAGGAGGCCCGATCTGCCATCTTCAGCGTCGTCGGCAACTTTGAGACAGGATCTTCGTCGCCGGACTTCTCGGTCTCATCCACTACGTCATCATACACTTGAAGAAACCCGCGGAACTGAGGCATTGTATCGGTTGCGCGGAAAAGGTAATCGCCACCCTTGACATCCACCGTAAGCTGGTCGAAGACCGCCGCGCTCATTTGGCAGGCCACAAACCGATTCCAGATGAGCTCATAGAGCTCAAACATCTCCGGGTCAAGGTACTTCTTCACCACCTTTGGGGCGTACTTGGCATACGTTGGACGAATTGCCTCGTGGGCATCCTGCGAGCTCTTCCCCTTCTTAAACAGTCGGGGTTCATGCGGAAGGTACTCCTTCCCGTAATTGTTGTAGATGTACTCCCTGACTTCCTTCACGGCATCTTCACTCAAGCGTGTTGAGTCTGTTCTCATGTAGGTGATCAATCCAACGCGGCCTTCTTCTCCCAACTCGATACCTTCATAGAGCTTCTGTGCAAGCATCATGGTCCGCTTCGACGTAAAGCGAAGCCGGCGGGCCGCTTCCTGCTGCAATGTGCTCGTGATGAATGGGGCCGGGGGATTTCGCCGGACGGGCTTTCTCTGGAGATCAGAAATTGCGTAAGACTGCTTCCGGATGTCCGCGACGTACCCTTCTGCAGTCGTTGCGTCACCGATCGTCGGGTCATCCCCTGCCACTTTGAAAAGCTTGGTCAGGAATGGATCACTACCAGCAACCTCGAACTCCGCCACAATCGACCAGTATTCCTCAGGCATAAACGAGTTGATCGCTTCCTCCCGTTCGCAAATCACACGGACAGCAACCGACTGCACTCGTCCGGCGGAAAGTCCATAGAACACCGTCTTCCAGACAAAGGGGGATATCTTGTACCCGACAAGGCGGTCCATGGCACGACGCGCCTGCTGCGAGTTCACCAGATTCTCGTTGATCTTCATCGGATGCTGCATCGCTTCTGCGATGCCGCGCTCGGTGATTTCATGAAAAAGGACGCGGTAGACGTTGGTGTTCTTGTCCTCGATCTCTTTGGCAATGTGCCACCCAATCGCTTCCCCTTCCCGGTCAGGGTCCGTGGCAATGTACACCGCACTTGCTTTTCCCGCGTGATCACGCAACCGTGCGATGACTTCGTCCTTACCCTTGATTGTCTCATACTCGGGGGTGAAGCCATTCTCAACGTCGATACCGATCTTGCTCTTCGGCAGATTCTTGATGTGACCCACGGAGGCTTCCACCACGTAGTCCTTGCCAAGATACTTGTTGATGGTCTTTGCTTTGGCTGGAGACTCAACAACAATCAACGCCCTGCCATTCGGCTCGATGACGACCGGCTTCCTCGTTCTCTTCTTCTTGGGTGGGGCACCGGTGCCGTTCGTCGGACGGGTCACTTTCTCGACGAGTTTTGCTATCTTCTTCTTTGCCATTTAGTGTATTGTGTCTCGTGAATTCAACATCGATCGATTGCTCCCGGAAGATCCGGACTTGGAAAAGAGGACGAAAGCAACGAGCTCCTGCAGTTCCTGCAGCGTCAGTTTCTCGTAGCCGCTCACCATCGCTCGCTCGATTACCTGTTCTACATCCTGTTCGTCCAACAAACCGAGTTCGCTCAAATGAATCAGATACCCCTGGCCTTCAGTAGTGATCAGGGTTTTCTCAATATCGTGCAGCATTCTGCGGGAACCTTCCGCCGCCCGTGCAGGGCGGGAAAGAACCCCTTCACTCAAGTGCATCGTATCATACAGCCAGCTAAACGCCGTGCTGATCTCCGATTGCGTGTATCCCTTGTCCTTCAACTCACCAAGGTCAATTTCAGCAAGTCCTTTGTTTTCCTGGATCTCAGACATGATGTAAATGAGAATCTCAACAATGCGCTCTTTCATTCTCTCGCTATCCCTTTCCCGGAAACCAGTACCGTACATGCGCGTCTTCTCTTTTCTTCATCACCGCGGCCTTTCCACGTGTCGTATCATCATAACCGACCAGATGAAGCACACCGTGTATAACAAGACGTGCGACCTCGTTGGCGATGCTCACGCGGAAGTCTCGCGCCTGCCGACGGGCACTATCAATGTTAACATACACTTCCCCCTCCAAGTTCGGCTTCGCTTCCAGCGGAAAGCTGATCACATCCGTCACCTCATCGTGCCCCAGGAATTTCTTGTTGATCTTTCTGCAATATTGCGAGTCGACAAAAACAATTCTAATCTCAGCCTTCCGAATCCCCGCCAGCCGTAAAACTCGGATCGCGTAATCACGAGTCTTCTGCCCGGGGACTCGGTATCTCCCGTGGTTATTGAACACCGCAACACGACACGTCACCGGCGGGTTGTCTTTTTCTTGCGAGTCAGCCGCCTACGCTGTCCGGATGGTGTGGGTAGATCGAGAATTCCATCGGTCAGCGAAAGTGCGATCCCTGAAAGCATTACCTCCGGTCCGAGCTGAGTGAAATCACCTGAGAGAAGAGAACGATCCACATTTGCGTAGAGTGAACAGCCGCCTTCTTTTTCGATGATAAGACCAGAGAGCTTCCCGTTATATTCACCGACGAACGTGACTTCTCCGAGCATCTCGCTGACCACATACCCTGAACAGAAGTGAAGCTGGAGATGGGCATTTATCGTGTAGACTGAAATCAGGTTTCCTTTTTGTGTTCCAATGGAAAGATCGGGGTAGATCTCAAGAACCAGTTTCCGCTGCGAATCTGTCGAGCCAATTTCAAACCGATAGTTCGAGCCCTTCAGCTTCGGTTCGGCGCCAAACACCTTGCCAAACTTCTTGATATCGGACGGCTTGAACACAAACGACATCTGTACCTCACGAGTCTGATGGTGATGGAGATACACGGAGAAAAACAGCAAGACCCCGGTCGGAGGCCAGTTTTTGCTGGCACCTGCTCACCGGGGTCGCTTCAGTCTGTTTGACGATCATACGACCACGACGTTGGCGGCCTGCGGACCCTTCTTCCCCTCGACAACTTCGAACTCGACCGTCGCTCCCTGTTCTAATGACTTGTATCCCTGGTCTTCTTTAATTGCGGTGAAGTGGACAAAAATGTCTCCCCCTTCCTCCTTCTCGATGAACCCAAAACCTTTCTTCGCATCGAACCACTTAACCTTGCCGCGTGCCATTACACTCCCGGATTGTGAACGGATCTCTGAGCGCCCGCTGATCGGGCATGAACACGTCGTTTCCTCTCGGCGAAAATATACCCACCATTCCGTTGATTGTCAAGGAGTTTCTCCCGCACCCCATGGCCACTACCGAACTTCACCACTCAAGCTCCATCCCTTCCGCTGCTGCGATACACTCGAATTTGTAGTTCCGCGTCTTGATCTCTTTTCTACAGGTACGCAGGATCTCGTCGATCTGCGCGTCGCTGTGGGTTTGATCATGATGGAAGAGCACGAGTTTTCTCACTCCCGCCTCCGCTGCTACCTCCAAAGAGAACAAATAGTGTGAGTGTCCCCACCCTACATGGTTCACATATTCTTCGGGAGTGTAGGTGGAATCATGGATAAGGATGTCTGCACCGCGGGCAAAATCGAATATCCTCTGGTTCGGGTCTCCCTTGCTCTTGGAGTATCTCTCCACGATTACCTTTTCGACATTCTTGAGGGACTTGGCAACTTCACGGTCAAATGGCTCATTATCGCTGATGTACACCAGTGACCGTCCCGCCACATCGAGGCGGTACCCAAGCGCAAATGAGGGATGGTTGACGTAGCACGACGTGAGCGTACCGTCATAAAGCTTCAACGTTTCTTCTTTGATCGGATGAAAATTGATCTTGGCTTTCAACTCATTCATTTGAATAGGAAAGTACACCTTGTTCATCAAGTCGGCAATCATCTGGCGAAGAGTGACATCCTTTGACTGCCCCCCAATGATTGTGAATTCGTTTCCCGAGATGAATGCAGGCTTGAAAAATGGAAACCCCTGCACATGATCCCAGTGGGGATGGCTGATGAGGAGGTACGCTGTGACCGATTCGCCCGTGGCAATAAGCGAATCCCCAAGATTCCGAATCCCGGTACCGGCATCGAGAATGACCAACTGATTGTGGTGGAGACGGATCTCGACACAGGGAGTGTTGCCACCGTACGCGATGGTGGATTTTCCCGGCGTTGGAATCGATCCCCGGGTACCCCAGAAGCGTGCTTTCATATGGTGTCACCTGCCATGGATACGCTGGACCGAAGCTGCTTCGCGTAACCGACGTAGTTTTGTGCGGAGGAAAGAAGATGGGCTCGTTCCTCGGCGGTCAGGTCGCGAACGATTCTGGCAGGGATTCCCGCAGCCAATGCACCCTCAGGAACCGTAAACCCCTCGCGAACCACAGCCCCTGCAGCAACAAGGGCATGAGGGCCCACGTGGGCCGCATCAAGGATTATCGCCCCCATACCGATAAGAGAGCCGTTCCCCACCGTGCACCCGTGCACAATCGCGCGATGCCCTACCGTTACATCATCTCCTATTACCACTGGAAACTCGTGCGTAACATGGAGAATTGTTCCGTCCTGAATATTTGTACGCTCCCCGATCCGGATGAGATTGATATCCCCGCGGACCACCGTGTTATACCAGATGCTTGAATCCTTGCCAATTTCCACGCGCCCTATGATCGAAGCATTGGATGCAACAAACACCGTGGGGTGGATCGATGGTTGGTCGTTGAGAAATGCAATGAGGGGCATGAGCGGTCATTCACCTCGTGGGGGCGTCCATCCCGGCCTCTTCCACTTGATCAGCTCGAGCCGCACGCTTCCGAGTATCACTTTCATTTTGGCAACAACTGGAATTCTGGCGTCGTCGTTACTGAACCACCCTTCAAAGTCCCCCGTTAGTCCAAAAATACCGACAAACTCCGCTGTGCCCTCAAAACCTATGACGTCGATCGGGTAATCGACAGCGTCGATCTCCACCGATTTTCTTTCGCCGGCAAAATCGATGTAGGTGTTCACCTTCTTCTCCTTCACCACGGCAGGGATATTCATTCGCTTGTGTGAGAACAACTGGTCACGTGCATAAAAGAAAAGAGAAAGGCCATCATGCGAATGCACCTCGACAGGGAGCGTGTCCCGCTTCTCGACGAGTGTATCCCGCCGGCCCATTTCCATCAGCACACGTTTCTTGTCGTACTCAAACTTGTACCGGGCGAAGTCCCACGCATTATCCTCCCTACTCTTGCCAACAAAGGCCCGAGAGAACACACCGGTATCGACCATACTCTCATACACAGCATGGAGATCAACAAATGGAACACCCTTGTAGGAACGGATCAACTTTCCGAAGTACGCAAGGTACTCGGGATCCTGCACCTTCCGCTCAATACTGATCTTCACTTCGCCGAGGTCAAATGGGCCGTAACTGACATTATAGGTAAGCTCCTCACCTTCCACCAGGACATGAGAGGGAGGGGTGGACGAAGACTGCGCATGCGTCTGCCATGGACTGATCCATGAAACGCATGCGAGGATGGAACAAACAAGGGAGAAACTCGGACGTATTGCCATGGCAAACCGAGAGCGGCAGGCAGAACGGCTTTGGGCGTTTCTCAACGAACGACTGTCCCTCTTGGTGAATAAACCCTACTTCAAACTGGAAAGGGTCTTCGAAATCTTCTCTGCTTCAGGAAAGAGAGAGATGGCCTTCTGGAACTGATTGTCCACCGCTAGCATGACTCGAGCAGACCCTTCGTTACCCCAGAGGCTTCGACCGATATATGCCTTCGTGAACGCCGTGATGTATTTGAGATCTTTCTCGTACATGTCCTTTTTGAACTCAACCCCCTTCGCCTTGGCGATGCTGAGAACACCTTCCAGCATCTCGGATGTTACTTCGAAATCGGAGGCAAATTTCTGAGTTTCCTTGCCATGTTTTGCTTTGAGAGCTGCGCCTTCTGTATCGAGATATTTGTCGGCAAACTCCAGGAAAACGAGCTTGCTGCGCAGCTGCACTGAGTATTCCGTCAGCCGGTCAGATTTGACGATGTAATCCGGAGTGATGCCTCCACCCCCATATACTACACGGCCGCCTGCAGTCTTGTAGACGGGCCGCGAAGAATCCTTCTCCGCCTCGTGCATGACATTCTCCCCCTCGGTCTCCTGACGTTCGAAGGCTTCACGAGCATACTTCATTTTGTCTCCGTTGTACGGGCGCTGGATGAGACGACCGCTGGGGGTATAGTACCGTGCCGTTGTAAGGCGGAAAGCAGAGCCATCCTTGAGATCGAACTGACGCTGCACCAGTCCCTTACCAAACGATGTTTCCCCGACAATAAGACCCCTGTCCCAGTCTTGAACGGCGCCTGCAACGATCTCGCTTGCGGAGGCAGAGCCGTTATTCACCAGGATGACCAAAGAGACATCCTCAAATTTGCCGTTTCCCGATGAGATGTATTCATCATCAAATTCAGGCCGGCGGCCTTTTGTGTAGACTATCTTCTTCCCTTTCGGCATCACTTCATCTGCCATTTTGAAGGCCTGCTCGAGGTATCCACCTCCGTTTGACCGAAGATCCAGCACGAGGCGATTCATCCCCTGGCTCTTCAATGCGGTAACTGCAGTTACAAACTCCTCATGTGTCTTGGCCGCAAACCGGGTTACATTTACATACCCGGTCCTGCTGTCGATCATGAATGAAGCGTCCACGGTGTATAGCGGAATCTTGTCGCGGGTAATCTCAAAATCCAGCAGGTCCTTGATGCCTGCACGAACGATGGCAACCTTCACCTTGCTCCCTTTCGGGCCACGCAACTTCTTCTGAACACCTTGCTGCGTAATACCAATTGCCGAGGTGTCGTTAATGCTGACAATCTTGTCTCCGGAGAGAATCCCAAGCGCTTCGCTCGGCCCGCCTACAATCGGAGAGACGACAAGCAGGGTGTCGTTCAACACCTGGTACTCGATACCCACGCCCTCGAAACTCCCCTGGAACTCTTCGTTTACCTTTTGAAGTTGAGAGGCAGGAATGTACACCGAATGCGGGTCGAGTTCCTCCAACACACCGTTGACCGCCGCCTCTGTAAGCTTCTGTGTGTCCACATCCTCAACGTAGTACTTCTCGGTAATACTCAACACATCCTTGAACTTGTTGAGTTGTTCATAGATGTTATCCCCCGAGATCAGGTTGTTGAGCAACGAGCCTGCAAATAGGCTCAGGACAACAAGTGAAGCCACCGTCATCAGCGAAAATCGTTTCCTCATCGCGTTCCTCTTCCCTCAATAGAAAACAAGATACGTTGCTTGTCAATCGGCTGAAGTATGAACGACCAAACCGGGCGCGAAGTTTCTTTCCCGGCATTCACTCATCGCAACCACAGCGTTATATATCCAAAAACAGCCTGAAAGTCAACAAAACGAAAACGATGAGTTCCATCCGGCCACTGGAGCTGTCACCGGATTGGCTTCCATTCACTCAGGATCGATCGACGGAGGAAGAAAACCGAAAGGAAATTCAGGAACCAGGAAGCGGTCACATATAAGTATCCGTACTTCCGGTAGCGCCGTGGTGATTCATACACCACGATATCCTTGAGGAACTTCACCCGCCCGACTTTCTCCAACCTGCGAAACATATCATAATCCTCTCCGGCTGCAATGCGGGGAGCATAGCCGTTCACCCGGTCAAAGATCTCACGCTTGATGATATGACACTCCCCCCGTCCCATCGCCATCCCCACCTGGTTCATCATATAGAAGAACCAGTTGTAGAAGCCATGGAACCAGCGGTCGATCATCCTCTGGTCATCCGGATAGACTTCAACGCTGCAGGTAAGCGCGGCAATCCTTGATGGTTTGATCTCTTCCGACAGCCGGCGAAAGAACCTGTCCACGTCCTTAATCAGTGTGTCAGCGTTCAAGAACACGAGCACATCGCCGGTCGCGTGCTCCGCTCCGACGTTCCTGCCGAGTGAGATGGTCTGCTTCACGCGGGGAATATTCTCAATAACCTTGTGCGCATATTGACGTGCAATAGCGAGTGTTCCATCAACGCTCCCTCCGTCGCTGACGATCAACTCAATATGATGACGCTGCATGATCTCCTGCGTGAACTGTCGCAGCATTCCGTCCAGAAGCTTTTCTTCATTCAGTGTGGGTACGATGACGCTAATCTTCAATCGGCGTTCCATTTCAAGTGAGATAATGCCCGGCTGGCATCTGCAATGAGGCCGTGGGCAAGGGGTCTTCTCTCGCAAACAAGTGATGAGGCAGAGAATGAGGGCTACGGGACGGCTTCCGAACGGGCAACCGAACTTTGAACCTTCTCATTTCAGGTTGTGCGGGTACAATATACCAATTGGCAGAATCGAAAGCACGCTCTACAGGCGTCTTACAGACTGCACACAACGGAGGCGATGCTCTTTTTCGAGGCGGAATTTCCAATGAGGTGTGACAACCGATGCTTGATACAATCGCTCGAACCCTGCTTCGGAGAGTGAAACGGTTTCCAGGGGATGGCGCCAGAGCACTGCTGGTTCCCGAAACATGAACGATGTCTCGATCCCAAGCCATTCATCCACCAATGTGCAGTTCTTCACGTCGACTTCCTCACCTGCACTTCGCAGCCGTTTGT
>JAERML010000216.1 GCA_016844425.1 Bacteroidota bacterium | reverse complement strand
CGCATGTGACAGATTCTCAATTCATTGGGCGGAACCTGCAATAATGAAGAATCGATGGAAGTTCGCGGTCTATGCATTTCTGTCGGTTGGAGCGATTGTACTCGTATCTGCCGCCGTATTCCTCTTCTACCCGGATCCATTTATCAACACCTTCCTCAAGGGTCGGATCACTGAAGCTTTCCGAGAGGCCTATCCGGTATACTCCATTCGAATTGGTGGCCTGCATTACAATATCAGGGAGAACCGCATTGGATTCGACTCTGTAGCATTGACGACTATGGATTCCACCTTGTCGTGCACTATTGCGGCGTACTCCGTAAGTGGGATTGGTTGGTTGGAACTTCTTTGGGCAAGAGGTCTTGTTCCTAGTGGCTTTACCGGAACTGTTCTTGACGCACATGGGGTTGTGGTGAACTTTCCGCAGGAACAGTATGAGCTTCGTTGCGAACTGCTGCGTGTATCAGTGCCGGATTCCGAGATAGTAGTTGAAGCTTTGAAGCTTCATCCTCTGGGCGATGATGAGCACTTTTTTGGAGGGAGCAAATTCAGAAAAACACGGTTTCGCCTTGTTGTTCCACATGCCAGAGTAACGGGCTTGGCATGTCTCGAACTGCTGCAAGGGAAGATGTACCGTACCCGCTCCGCCCACATCTACGATGCATTCATTGACGTGTTGATCAATAAGGACAAACCCGCCGCCAGGGACACCTCAAGTCCCCCCATGCCGAACGAGATTCTCGCTTCGATAGAACAAACCATCGAGGTTGACAGCTTGAACATTTGGAATGGAGGGCTCAAGTATGGCGAGAGGTTTGCTGCTGGCTCAGAGCCCGCCGTGATAACGTTGGATAGCATGCAGGTATCAGTAAGAGGTATTGATAACCGTGGCGACGCAAGCGATACGGTAGTGATTCGCGCAAAAGGGGAATTCATGAAGTCCGCAGAGGTGAATATCCTTATGTCGATTCCCATTTCATCGCCGGAGTTCTCGTTTCAATACTCCGGCTCGCTGAGTAGTATGAAACTGAACGCGCTCAATCCGTTCGTTGACCCTGCCGAACAGGTGCGCATTAAATCCGGCAGTCTTCAGGCGGGATCGTTCGATATCAATGTTACTGCGGGACACGCAAGCGGTAGTGTGCGGGCTGTCTACAGAGACCTGACACTTGCAGCCATTAACAAACATACGGGAAGTGAGAAGGGCTTTTTCGACGGAATCGCTTCGTTCGTGGCCAACACCTTCAAGATCCGCGGGACCAATGTGTCGGATAAATCGGGTTCGATAAAGATCGGTGAGGTAAAATATACGCGGAAGCGGGATGAGTTTTTCTTGGAATTTGTGTGGTTCGCACTTCGCAGCGGCGTGGGGGATGTTGTTGGATTCTGAATATCGACTACTGCATTTTGATCCCCGCCTCTGCATTTGAGAATTAGAATTCCTACCTTCCAACATGCAGGAAGCACCCGTCACGGCCATTCAGGCAATACAGGCAATCCTTGCCCCCGCACTCGGAATCTCCGCGGTTGGGTTACTCCTCCTTGCGCTCATGAACCGGTATTCCACGATTGTCAACCGGATTCGTCTCCTGAATGATGAGAAGCGAAGGTTCGCAAGGCACCTCGCGGAAAAAGGGGACCTGACCTATACGGATAACAACCGGTACATGAGTATCAGAAAACAGACAGAGGAGTTGCTCGTCCGGAGTAGTCTTGTGCGCAATGCTGTTCTCTCCATGCAGACTGCGGTGGCGATGTTCGTTCTCTCCTCAATTGCCATCGGGTTGAATCTTTTCGTGAGTAGCGATGCGTTCAGAATCCTTCCTCTCATTGTCTTCATCATCGGCATGACCGGCATCCTTGTGGGGGTTGTGTTTGCGGGGATTGAAGTGCATCGCTCGTTCAAGATTGTTCTTCTCGAGGTGAAGGCCGAAGAGTAGTCACGCAGGCCCCGGTCTATTCTTTCCCGCCTCCATCCGATCGTCGTTCAGCTCCAGGTCATCCACGAGCCATCGGCCCACTCCATGAAGACCATGATCATATTGACACTCTCGGCGGTATTCGTCGCCCTGCTGTCGTTCCCCCTCCAGGCACAATCGAAAAAGTACGGGATCAAATCCGGCGTTGTCACATTCGAAGAGACAACCACCATGGGGAACATAAAGATCGAGGGAAAGCAAGTCATCTATTTCGATGAGTACGGCTTGAAGGAATGCAGAGACACGTACGAGAGTGGCGTTCTCAAGGAGACGTTTTTTAGTGATGGACACAACCTCTATACAATCGATCATGCACAGAAAACTGTTTACAGCCGTGGCTTGGCAAGCCGAGGGACAGAGCTTCGGTTTGATTGGAACGAAGAAGTTTCTGCAAAAGACAAACGTGAAGGCAAGGCAAGGAAGCTACCCAATATGATTGTGGCAGGAAAGGACTGCGAATCCTTCGAACACATCACCGCCTCCGGCAAAACGGTGCTCGCGGGATGGAACCATGTTTGTCTCATGATTGAACTGACCGGGCCAAAAATGAGAAAGGTCTCGAAAGCCATCAAGATCGAGGAGAATGCCAGTGTGCCGGCGGAGAAGTTCAGGGTGCCGCGGGGCTACTCCATCAATTGAACCGTGGGTTGTCGGCTCGTCACGCTCTTCGCTTCGTTCGTCGCGTGGGAGTAGCATCCATAGGGTTCTCCGGCCACGGATGTTTGGGGTAGCGACCGCGCATCTGCTTCCTGACCTCAGGATAGGCATTGGTCCAGAAGCTTCGAAGATCCTGTGTTACCGCGAGGGGACGGCGTGCCGGCGAAAGAAGATGGATCAACACATTCACCCTCCCGCCTGCAACGGTCGGTGTATCGGTTTGTCCGAACATTTCCTGCAAACGGACGGCGAGGATTGGCGGGGCGCCCGCAGAATACTCAAGACGGATGTGCGAGCCTGTCGGGACAGTGAGGGTGGCTGGCGCCAATCGGTCGAGGTCTCTCAGTTGTGAGTAGGAGAAGAGCGACTTGAGAATGGCCGGCATGTCGAGGCGTGCGAGATGAACGCGGCGCGCAATGCCGTCAAGAAAAGGGGTGAGCCACCGGTCCAGCGTTGCCACGAGATGCTCATCGCTGAGCTCAGGCCAATCGTTGGCGACGAGCCTTTGCATACGAAGCCATTCACTCCTGCTCCTGAGCGATTCCGATTCCCTTTCCCAGGGAAGGCTCGCAATACCCATTTGTTTGATTCCCTCAACCATTGCAGCACACGCGCTGCTGCCACGGGGTTGAGCGCTCTGTTCCTCAACAATGAGCGCGTCGAGCATTTGCGCCCGCCTGGCGACCACCATTTCTTCCTGAGCGCTCCAGAAAACTTCCTCCCGTGAGACGATCCTGTCGGCAAACACCTTAAGAAGGTCCGACTTCAACAACGGAGCCGCGAGGAAGACGCGGACTTCCGTTCCGACTCCATCAACCTCAGCGATGGCAAGAAACTCCTCCCGGGCAAGGAGGGTCCACTCTGGAAGCACGGCTCCGGTTCCACCTGCCATTTGATAGCGTCTACCCTCATTACTCCGTCGCTTCGCGATCCGTTCCGGATAGGCAAGGGCAAGGAGGATGCCGAGCCCCTTCTCCGAGGCAGCTTGTTGCTCGACGACGCCCA
>JAERML010000215.1 GCA_016844425.1 Bacteroidota bacterium | reverse complement strand
CACGACGACAATGTACAAAAACCCGGAAAGAGAATCAAAAAAGACTCTCTACGGGTCGATCACGCTCTTCTGACCGATGTACTGAACAACATCATCTCCTCCATCGACACGAATAACATTTCCGGAGATGAAATACGAGTTGTCATGCGAGAGCAGCGCGATGGCTTTGGCAATATCTTCTGGTCTGCAATTGTGCAATGATGGGTTCCTCGCCTTTGCCACTTCGAGCATCTTCACGGCGCCGGGAATCTTGCGTAATGCGGGTGTGTCTGTGACACCGCCGAGGATGGCATTTGCCGTGATCCCCATGTGACCCACTTCGAGTGCTATTTGTCGGATGTACGATTCCAGCGCCGCCTTTGCTGCCGAAACGGCACCGTAATTCAGCAGAACCGAATGACCACCGGAAGAGGTCATGGCAAATATCCTTCCCCCTTCCCTCATCAACCCTCTTGCGATCACACCCTGGGTCCAGTACACGATAGAATTGGCCATCACGTCCATGGTCATTTCGATCTGGGCCTGGGTCAGGCATTGATCTAACTTTGGCGACACCAGTGGCTTCAGGCTTCCAAAGGCGAGAGAATGCATCAATACCCGGATGGTATTCTTCGTATCTGAGGCAAACTCCGACTTGATGGTGTCAAGCGCTTCGTTTCTCTTTTCCGGATCGGAGGCATTGATGTTGAAGAACCGGGCTTTCACCTTGTTCCCTTCAATCTCCTTGATCAACTGCTCCACTGCCGGCATTCCCGCAGCCCGGTCGAAATGAACACCGATGATATTCATCCCGTGCCGGGAAAGCTCCAGCGCAGTTGCCCCACCGAAACCGCTCGAGGCGCCAAGGATCAAGGCCCACTCATGCGGACTATAGGAGAATTTCGAGTTCACAGCGCACCTTTTGAAGGTCTACAACGATGAATGGAACAGATGGCAGTCTGGCCGCCGCTCACTCCACAGTTACGCTCTTGGCAAGATTGCGGGGCTGATCGACGTTCGTTCCTCGTGCAACAGCCATGTAGTAGGACAGGAGCTGCAACGGAATAATGTTGAGGATGGGACCGAAGAACCCGTACGTCCTCGGCACCCGGATGACGAATTCTGCCATGCCAGCGATCTCATGGTCGTCCTCGTTCGCAACGGCAATGATTCTTCCGCGCCGCGCCCGAACTTCCTGAATGTTACTTACGACCTTGTCATAGATGCCATCTTTCGGGACAACACAAACGACCGGCATGTTCTCATCAATCAATGCAATAGGCCCATGCTTCATTTCCGCTGCGGGATACCCTTCCGCATGGATATAGGAAATCTCCTTAAGTTTCAACGCCCCTTCGAGTGCAACGGGGAAGTTCGCTCCCCTCCCCAGATACAGGAAGTTGTGCGAGTGCTTGAACTCTTCTGCAAGCCCGCGGACAATAGCGGTGTCTTCCAAAATCTTTGCCACCTTCGACGGGAGGTTGGCGATTTCACGGGCAAGCACCTGGCCATCTTCCCTCGACATCCCCTTCTTGCGGGCAAGCATGAGCGTGATCAGGGCGAGGACCGTGAGTTGAGATGTGAATGCCTTTGTCGAGGCAACTCCAATTTCCGGACCCGCGTGAACATACACCCCGCCGTGGGACTCACGGGCGATAGTACTTCCCACAACGTTCACAATGCCGAGAACGGTGGCTCCCTTGGATTTCGCCTCCCGGAGCGCAGCAAGCGTATCTGCAGTCTCTCCGCTTTGGCTGATCAGGAACACAACGTCCTCAGGAGTGATGATCGGATTCCTGTACCTGAACTCCGATGCGTATTCCACTTCCGTCGGAATCTTGGCAATCTGTTCCAGCATGTACTCGCCAACCAGTCCCGCATGCCACGAGGTACCGCACGCCGTAATAATGATCCTGCGGGCATTAAGCAATTTGTCAATTACCTCGCTTAAGCCACCCAACTTCACATCTCCCTCCTCTACCTGGAGACGGCCGCGCATCGCATTCAGGATCGTTTCCGGCTGCTCATGGATCTCTTTCATCATGAAGTGATCGTACCCTCCCCGCTCGATCTGGGAGAGTTCAAGCGTCACTTCTTCCACCACTTTTGTTATCTCGACGTCGTGGATCGTCATGGTGCGGAATCCATGCGTGGTGATTTCGGCCACTTCTCCATCTTCGAGGTACACGACGTGTCTCGTGTGGTCGACGATCGCTGAAGCATCCGAGGCAACGAAGTTCTCTCCATCGCCGACACCAATGATGAGAGGGCTTCCCTTTCGGGCTGCGATGATCTTATCTGGTTCATGTGTAGAGATCACCACGAGTCCGTAAGTTCCCTCGACCTCAATCAGCGCCTGACGCACGGCGGTACACAGGTCGTTTGTCTTCTCGTACATTTCCTCGATCAAATGGGCGAGAACCTCGGTGTCGGTAGCGCTGAGAAAGGTGTGGCCTTCGCGGGTGAGCTTGGTCTTGATGGCGAGATAGTTTTCAATAATGCCGTTGTGGATGATGGCAATTGTCTTCTTCGAGCCATAGTGCGGATGTGCGTTGACATCGTTTGGCTCACCATGCGTCGCCCATCGTGTATGACCCATGCCGAGGTTGGCATCCAACGCTCCGTTCTTCGCACCCAGAACATTGACGAGGTCGGCAACTTTCCCGGCTTTCTTCTCGAGCTGAAACCTGCCGTCCCGGATCACCACGATACCAGCGGAATCATACCCGCGGTATTCGAGTCTACGAAGACCTTCCAGAATAATTGGGACGCAGTTCTTGGGGCCGATATAGCCCACGATTCCGCACATAATGCCTTCAAAGTGATGAACAATTGTGCGGCAAGATACTGAGATTCGTGTTGAAAATCAACGCTCAGCTACGGACACATGCCCAGAACCGCAAGCATCCTGCCTGAGTTCGGTCCGTCGCGACGATAGGAATGGAGAAGGTCAGATTCGGAAATCGTGCAGAGCGGATTGACTTCAATGGAAGTTTCCGGAACTCCCGCTTTCAACAGTTGTTCCTTGTTGGCTGCTTTGAGATCAATACTGATTGAGCCATTGCGCTCTTGTTGGAACTTCGGATCGAATCGTCCGGCGACGTCGGAACCAACAGCATAACAGCACTGACCGGCAGATGGTCCGATGAAAGTGATGAGATCTTGATGATTCGTCGCGAACTCTGCCATCATGCGTGCGATTGCGTTCTCGACAATTCTGCCCTCGGTTCCTCGCCAACCCGCGTGAACCCCCGCAATGGCGTGGTGTGTCGGATCATAGAGGAACACCGGAACGCAATCTGCGGCACTGATGCAGAGGTACACATCACGCACATTCGTGACAAGTGCGTCGCATGACCGAACCCTGCCGGGGCCATTAATGCGCACCACGGTGGAACTGTGCACTTGCATTGGGAACGCAACCCGATCCGGTGGGACACTGAGCGCATTGAAGAAGATAGCCCTGTTCTTCTCGACGTTGGAGGGATCATCACCTACCGAGAATGATAGGTTCAGGTCGAGGGGAGACGGGCTGACTCCACCACGCCGCGTGCTCATACCGAATACCAAACCCCGGTTGTTCAATAGTGTCGATCGGATGATGTCAATACCGTTCATGTTTGTCATGCGACGTCCCCCTGTACAGCGGGAAGAACAATCGTGACGGTCGTACCC
>JAERML010000214.1 GCA_016844425.1 Bacteroidota bacterium | reverse complement strand
CCAGCCAATGCGTAAAGGATGAGCTCTTTCGGGCGAGAGCCTGCGTTGGTCCCGCCAACGGATTCGGGTCCGTCCATCATAACCCAATGGTTTGAGTCTCCCTTTGCTGCAAATGCAATCCCGTCCAGCTGTTTCAACACTGCATGCTTTGTCATTGTGCCCTTATCCTTTTCATTTGGAAACCCGCAACTGCTAACCGGTTCAGCAGGTAGTTCGGACTACTGCTACATCATTAGATGCAGCGAAACGGAAAAGGGGGCAAGAAAGTTTCTTCGAGATCGCTAAGGGAGACGTATTTTGACGCTTATTGCCCCGCGGAGATCCCCGGCCTTGTACCCGATGGCCCTGTCGCCGGGATACCGCTCCTGTAGGACGGCATTGATGACTTCTTTCATCGCTCCCCGATCGCCATGACAGGTAAGACATGGAGCCTGAATGAAGATCGGCCGCATGTACCGAAACACCCTAACCGAATCCTCCCTGATTGTTCCCCACACCTCCGTCGTGTCCCGTAGCGTGCCGGATGCATGCATCTCGGCAAAAATGCGGAGGCGCGCCGATTCGTATCCGTCCGGGGTATCAAGAGGATTCCTCCACTTCTCGGAGATCCGGCGAACGGAGATGTTGATTGACCTCTGCAACTTGCCTGCAATCACCTGTGCAGTATCCGCACAGACATACATTGCGCGCACCGGGCCATTCGCCTCCAGCTGCTTCATGAGCACTCGCTTAAGCGTTGAGAGAAGCTCGTTGGCCGCCGATCGGCTCCGGGCGAGAAGGGATTGCTCTGTGGTAACAGGCTCGTGATGTTCAATCTGAGCGTAACCAGGTAGTGCAAGCAAGCCCAGCCTTCGCTGTCCGCCTGTACCTTCACCTTCCCCCTGAACGAGAAGAAGAGATATGTGAAGTACCCGAGCGCGATCCCGATCCCGATTGTCCACCACACAATACCGACCCGGAGGCCATAGGAATGCGCAGCCGTATTGTAGACAGTAAGACTGTATGCCGGGTTGGTGGATGCGGGGAGAACATTGGGGAAGAGGCCAAACGCCGTACTCGCCAGCATTCCGGCAATGAATGCGGTGGATGACAGAAACGCCTTCATGTCCGCCTTCTTTTTGTTAAAGACCACCATACCGAGAAGTCCAGCCAGTCCGAGCACTGGGAAGAAGTAGCCCCAGGGATGCTCGCTGAAGTTGGTCCAGATTTCCGGCCGGATGGCAGATGCAGAGACCAACGACGCGATAGCGGTGAGAAGGAGACCCCACCAGGCAATACCCGCAACCATGCGTGCGCGTTCTTGCACCGGTCCTTCGGTCTTCATTGCAAGGTAGTTACCTCCGTGAACCGTCAGCGTTGTCAGCGCGACGAGGCCCATGATGACTGTGAACCAATCAAGGATGCCGGCTTCCGGCACCACGGTGAAGGTTGTCCAGAGCGGTTCAAAGAAGTAGCCGTCTGCATTGAGGGGAACCCCACGCACCACATTGCCCAGCGCTGCGCCGAAGAAGATCGCCAGCAGCAAGCTCCCGATGGAAAACGTGGAATCCCAGAACGCCTTCCACATCGGGTGGTCAACGTGATGGCGAAGTTCAATGCCAAGTCCGCGCAGCATCAACAGCCACAGGACGATCATCAATGGCAGATAGAAACCGCTGAAGCTGGACGCGTAAAGGAGCGGGAAGGCAAAGTATAAGGTGCCACCCGCCGCGAGAAGCCAGACTTCGTTGCCATCCCACACCGGACCGATGGCTCCCAGCACGGTGCGCCGCTCTTCTTCGGATCGCGCAACGAACAGGTGGAGTATGCCCGCTCCGAGGTCGAACCCGTCGAGGATGACGTACATCGCAATCATGAATGCAACAATACCGAACCAGAGAATTTCCATTGTCATATCCTTTCTGAGAGAGGCCCTTGTTCAATGTTTTGGCGATAGGTGTTCCGGTCCGTGATTGATGGCCTTGACCACCAGAAAGAGGAACAGTACTCCGATGACGAAATACATTCCCAGGAATCCGAGCAGCGTGAACAACGCGTTACCTGCTGAAACCATGTGCGAAGTTCCATCCACCGTTCTCATCAATCCATACACCAGCCAGGGTTGCCGCCCCAGTTCGGCAGTCCACCAGCCCGCAGTGTTGGCAATGTAGGGGAAGGGAAACGCCAGCATCAACACCCACAGAAACGATCGCGTCGTGAACAGTTTCTTCTTCCACATCAGGTACACACCCGCCAGCATAATGGCGATGAAGATTGTTCCAAGCCCGACCATCACGTGGTAGCTGTAGTATAAAAGCGGAATGTTTGTCGGCCAGGTGTCTTCAGGAAATGCATCGAGACCCTTTACTTCGGCACCCCAGTGCAAGTACGTGAGGAAACTGAGCATCTTCGGAACATGCAGCGGATTGTCGAGTTTCCGTTTTTCCATATCCGGCTGGCCGATGAGAACAAGCGGCGCGCCTTCTTTTGTTTCAAAGAGACCTTCTATCGCTGCGAATGTTACTGGCTGATGAGTCACGATGTTCTTGACCTGCCCGTCGCCGGTCGGAAATGCGACAAGGATTGACGCAACGACTCCGGCAATCACGCCAGTACGGACGAATATCTTTCCATACTCTTCGTTACGATGCGCGAGAAGATAGAACGCCCCAACTGCCGCAACAACAAACGACGCGGTAACCACCGATCCGATCATGTTGTGCGTGTACTGCCAGCCAATCCAGGGATTGAAGAGCAATCCCCAGAAGCTGGTGAGCGCGACGCTGCCGTCAGGGCCGATTTCATACGCCACCGGATGCTGCATCCAGGCGTTCGTAGCAATGATGAAGTAGCCGGAGACCCAGGAACCAAGAAATACCATGAAGGCCGCGAAGAAGTGAAGCTTCGGGCCAAGTTTCTTCTCTCCAAACAAAAACAAACCAAGAAAGCTCGACTCAAGGAAGAATGCAAACACACCCTCCATCGCGAGCGTCTGGCCGATCACGCCGCCGGCAAACGTAGAGAACCGCGCCCAGTTCGTTCCGAATTGAAATTCCATCGGAATACCCGTGACGACACCGACGGCAAAGTTGACGGCAAAAATCTTTGCCCAGAAGCGGGCGCTGTTGTTATAGAATTCATTGCCTGTCCTGAGGGAGATCCCTTTCATAATCACAATGAGTAATCCGAGTCCCATTGTGAGTTGGGGGAAGAGGTAGTGAAAGGTAATGGTGAAAGCGAATTGAAGGCGGTGCAGTAGGAGAGCATCTTCCATCGGGGGTTATCCTTTCAACAGTAAGGGTGTGTGCGTGATCAAAGGGAACAGTTGCGGTCGGGGAATCCCGGCGTGCGGGAACAGAACCGGCCTGTACCGTGGGCGGCCTCCATAAATTACGGAGTTCAATATTAAGACGCCAACGGGGTATTCCTTCGGTGCGAGTAGACGCGCATGAGATGGTGAGGTTGGGTGGTAACACAGGATGAGCGGTTGGCGATCCTGGCACGGTGTTCCTGGTTACTTAACCAGAGCGGAGTTTCACAGATGGCGTCCCGGCCGCCAGTGTGCAAGCGGCAATCGTTTCCTTCAGCCTGCTGCAATCGGCGGTGTCCGTGTACACCCTGCAGACCCTGCACTCCGTGGCCTTGCACTCCCACGATTTTTTGCTGGCCACCCAGCACGGAGCGTCGTTCTGCCGGAACGCGCCGCATGTTCCGCGGGCTTCGGGGGGACACCCCCGGATGCTCCAGCAAGGGATCAACGCGAGAAGCCTCCTGATGCCTGCGATGCTCACCTTTTCGGTGTTGATCATGGCGCGCATGCAACGGATACGCTCCAGATCACCCTCGGAAAACCGGCGGTGCTTTGAACGTCTCCGGTTCGGGATGATCAATCCTTCCCGTTCGTACATTCTGATTGTGGGGATGGAGACGCCGAGGATGTCGGCCGCCTCACCGATGCTGTAGAACATCATCTGCCCTGCGGTGGGATCGTCGGAATGATGTGGCTGATGCATGGCAGTCCTTTTACAAATCTGACAACCATAAATGCAGATTCCATGCCATGCGAAAAACGAGTCAATTGACAGATTTTTAGGAGCTACGGAAGAGGAGGTTCCTACGGATGAAAAACAGGCAGCAGTAATTATTGAATCTGGGAGATGGTCATTGGGAGGAAAATAAAGATGGTGATGAGAAACTCGACAGTGGGGCTCTATGCATCACGGCTGGGTTTTCTGCCGAGACCAGGCAAACTCTCAGAGCCGACTGTTGCGACCCCTTGCCGTACCGCAAGCGGGAGGCAGGATTTGCATTGGCCGTTGTGATGGCAATCCGGTCAGCCGAAACACGCGCGAATCTCTTTCTGCAGAGACTTGTAAATGCAACTATATAAGTGTAGTATGGTTCGGGTTACCTCACACACCCTTTCAGCCTTTCGACATTTTTTTCTGCTGTACGATTTCTGCTTCGACGCGGGTACCGGCTGTACCCGATGTTCTTTCTTTCTCATTTCCCAAACACGTGTTCGC
>JAERML010000213.1 GCA_016844425.1 Bacteroidota bacterium | reverse complement strand
GTTCCTTGACGCTGGCAATCCCAGCGAAGTCCTCGCGGAGATTGGGGCTGGCAAAGAAATAACAGCGGGCGCCCGGAACTGCACGCAGGTATTGTGCTGCAGCGATAGGTGCCGTGAAGAGATCCGCTGGTGAAACTACAATGCCAACTTGAGCCAGCTTCGCAAGGACCTGGCGTCTACTGAACGTGCTGGTGTTGGTAACGAAGCGGTGAGGGATTCTCTTCCGCTGAATGTAGTGGATGGTCTCGATGGCCCCGGGAATGAGTTTCTCCTGGAGATAGATTACGCCGTCGAGGTCGATGAGAAGGGCAGTCGGTGTTGTGAGCGGAAGAGGTGCCATGAACTCTCCGTTGACTCCGTGTGGATCCCCGGAAACAAACACGGGCTTCCCTTCTTCATACAGGAGGCCCGTTGGGTAGCGAGAAGCGCTCGAGACTACGCGATGGTTACTTCCTTCGTCAAATACACATCCTGAATGGTGTTCAGGATCTTTATGCCGTCCTTCATCGGTTTTTGAAATGCCTTGCGACCCGAAATTAGTCCCGTCCCGCCGGCGCGTTTGTTAATGACAGCGGTTTTCGTGGCTTCAGCAAGATCGTTCTCACCCGCGGCGCCTCCCGAATTGATCAGTCCTGCCCTTCCCATGTAGCAGTTGGCGACCTGATACCGTGTAAGGTCAATGGGATGATCGGAAGAAAGCTCCGAATACATCTTCTTGTGGCTCTTACCAAAGTTCAAAGCAGTGAATCCGCCGTTGTTCTCAGGCAGCTTCTGTTTGATGATATCGGCTTCTATGGTGACGCCAAGATGATTTGCCTGCCCCGTCAAGTCGGCCGAGACGTGATAGTCCTTCTCTTTTGTCTTGAATGCAGCATTGCGGGTGTAGCACCAGAGAATGGCTGCCATGCCGAGCTCGTGGGCGTACTTGAATGCAGCGCTGACCTCCTGAATCTGTCGCTTTGATTCCTCCGACCCGAAGTAAATCGTTGCACCCACGGCGACCGCCCCCATTTCAAAAGCCATGTCGATATCACCGAACATGATTTGATCGTAGGTATTCGGGTAGGAGAGGAACTCGTTATGGTTGATCTTGACGATGAACGGGATCTTGTGGGCGTACTTTCTCGCACAGGCACCAAGTACCCCGAAGGTCGATGCCACGGCGTTACATCCACCTTCCATTGCCAGCTTCACGATATTCTCCGGGTCGAAGTAGATCGGGTTGGGCGCAAACGACGCCCCCGCAGAGTGCTCGATTCCCTGGTCGACAGGAAGGATCGAAAGGTACCCGGTGCCGGCCAGCCGGCCATGGCTGTACATCTGCTGCAGGCTGCGGAGGACCCCTGGCTTCCGATCAGATGGGATGAAAACGCGATCGACAAAATCGGGACCCGGCAGATGAAGCGATTCTTTCGAAATGGTCTTGCACTGATGGTCGAGCAAGCTTCTTGCCTCGGCACCGAGCAATTGCTCAATTTCTTTCAACATTGATTTTCTCCTGGGTGAAGATGAACGGATGAAATTCCGAGTTGACGAAGTTGAAGTGAAGCGCTCCCAAGGGCGGGAACACTTCAACAACCGCCGTCAAGATACAAAAATGTGAAGAAAGAATAAAGTAAGAACCGGATATGTTCCGCTGCCATCAATGATGATCCACCGGACGGCGACGGTACTCTGCCGAGAGTGTTTTTCAACTCGATCCGTTGTGGTTTTCGGTTTTGCTCCATGGATTGTCCCGCGAACGAGTTTTCAAGTTGGGCGGTTGCGACAGAGAGGTAGAGTGTGTATAAAAAATTCCATTGGTGTTGGGTCGCAGAAGGATCGAGACATCCTCTCGTGGATGGAGGTGATGCTATCGCCCAATTGGCTTTTGGTGTCCGTTTGGTCAGCGTCCGTAGATCCACTTTTTGGCTAGTGTTGCTGGATTTAGTGGCCGTTGACATTAGGCAAAGTACGCTGTTTCCCCACGGAAAGCGGAACGAGGCGAGATATTGATGATTTTCCCACTATGTTGACGCTTCATCAGTTCTACTGCACAGAACGGGATGTTGACCACACTCATCAGATCGGCTTCAAAGGTTTGCCGCCAATGGGACACCCATGCCTCATACGGCATGGAGAAAGAGCCCCGTGGTGATATTGCTGCATTGTTAACGACAATATCCACCGATCCAAATCGGTCGTAGACATCTCCAATCACCCTCTGGCAATCTGCAGGATCTGCCACATCACACTGCACAATCATTGAAAACTCCCCGCAGATTCTCTGCGTAGTGTCGGCTCCCAGCTCATCTTCACGGAACCCGATTGCGACATTGCCTCCCGCTCTTGCCAGTGAAATGGCAACTGCACGGCCAATACGCGGGATGAACCCGTAACCAAGCATGATTTTCCAGTAAGCGAAATTGATGTCATGGAGGTCAAAGGGAAGAGAGGTCTGTGCGTGGTAGTAGCAAGATTGATAGCGATTTGCAATAGGAGCATGCTCATGGTAAAATTTGCTGTGGCCGGGCTGGTTGTATGCAAAATCTTCTCCCATTGTTCTGAAAAAGAGACAATCAATTGCCCCCTGTGCTCAGAAAGGGGGAAGAGGTGATGACCTTTTGTGGCACACCTTTCGTAAGGAATTAGACCAGAGCAGTTGACACAGGAAACAGGAGGTACCATGAAAAAGAACTATCGATTCGGAAATCTCTCAAAAGACGAGAAGGAGTACCATGAAATGATTCTTCTCGAAGAGATCGAGATTCAGTCATGGTACGCCGTTACATACAGCACAATTTTCGCAGAGGAAATCTTCCTGACCGTTCAGTAAAGGCACAAAATGAAGGTCATAACGTTGACAGCGCTTGTGGCAATGATAGTTGCATTCCCGATATTCTTGAAGAGGCCCAAAATTGCGGTCGTTGATTACAAAGACCGAACCAAACCGATAGATGACAACCATCTGTATGATATTGATGATTTCTTGAGCTGATCGAAGATATGATCTTTTCTGAAGATGTTCCCTTGGTGGGAGGGGGCCTTCAGGTTGCGATAAAAGGGTAAAATGGAAGCATTTTATCCTTTTTGTTTCCATAACTTCTGGTGCAGTGCGCTCATCGGTGAAAAAAATGCTTGCAATTCTGCACGCATTATTCTATCTTGCTCACCGCAAATTACAGTACACCGTTTTTGCACTTAATGGTTTCGTTGTCTGCAATGATCGCCCAGCGGTTGATCGGCAGGCACTCGTAACAGCGGTGATAGTCTTGGGACAACACCCGCTACCCCGGCCTGTTGGCTATTAAGACGCAATAAATCTGGTGCCCCAGGTGGGCGGCGTAGCCGTACGTATCAGGAAAACCTCTAGTAAGGAGTTGTCCCATGGAAAAGGGAGTCGTTAAGTGGTTCAACGGAGCCAAGGGCTTCGGTTTTATTCAGCGCGAATCAGGTGAGGATGTGTTCGTGGCATCCAACGTGTCAAAGATCTAAGCCAAGGGATTTCTGCACTCCCGGCCCCGGCAGAGTTGTGCTGGGGTTTTCTTTTTTTTCTTATTTTATCAGGAGAAGTACATGAAGGGTACGGTCAAATTCTTTAACGGTTCCAAAGGATATGGGTTTATTACAGCTGAAGGGGGCGAGGATATTTTCTTTCACCAGAGCAACGTCAAGGAAACCGGATTCAGAGACACACTGAAACAGGGGGATCTGGTGACGTTTGAGATTCAGAACGGGCAGAAGGGGAAGCGCGCCGTCAACATAGCCAGGACCTGATGATTGTATGGGGCGATTGCGGATTGGCTGCTGTTACGACAGCTCAACTCTTTCGCAACCAGGTTTGTCTGCGACACTACAATCTCTCGATGTTCTCATCTTTCCGGAACTCGTTGATGGTGGATATGCCGCCCTCGCTCGGGGGGCGGCGTTTCATCGAGCCTCCGACTCCTTCCTGACAAGGTTCAAAACCGCATCTCGTTTGTTCTCGCTGACGTGTATTGCTGGGAGCGTCGCTTTGATTAACCAAAACGGGACGCAGACCAATACATGCTTTGTATACAGAAAAGGGAAACAAGTATCGCGTTACGACAAAGTACACCTTTTCAAGCCAGCCGGCGACGATCGATACTTCGTCCGCGGGAGCGGTGGCTCGACATTTCTTCTTGACGCTGGGGACAGAGGTGTTCGGGGTGGTATCGTGATTTGTTACGACGTCCGGTTTCCGGAGCTGCTACGGAAATTGGCTTTGAAACAAGCATCAGTTATTTTTGTCCCGGCGCGATGGCCATTAGTACGTGACGATGCCTGGCGGACGCTTCTCAAAGCGCGAGCAATTGAAAACCAGATTTTTGTTGTGGGATGTAACGCGTTGGGAAATGAAGGGGGATACTCATATGCGTTCGATCCACTGGGCAGAGAGGTGTTCTCAACCCGCAAGGTCCGCCGTTCTCCAATCCACTCGTTCTCTCTCGATCTCGACCGGATTCGCATCGCGAAGAAGACGCACAATAACCTACGCGAAGCGTTGCTTCTCCGGAAAACGAGGATCTAGTCCGTTCCACGACTCAATTTTTTCATTCCCCTTCCGCCTGCATAGATAAGCGGCAGACTCAGAACGGTCACCCCCATCTTCACTACGTACTGACCGGCCATTAATGGAACCACTGGATACACCCCCCAGAAAGCAACGCAGACAAACACTACGCTGTCAACTCCAGTGGATATGCCGTTGCTGAGGAGGACCCGCGCCCATTTGTGCCCCGCCACCCGCGCTTTCCATTGCGCGAAAATCTCTACATCCAGCAGTGAGCTAATGAGAAACGCAGCAAGGCTTGCCCCAACGATCCGTGGTGTGCTGCCAAGCACCGTGGTAATTGCCTCCTGTCCTGTAAAGAACGCGGGTGAGGGAACAGTTATGATGAACGCAGAATACAAAGCCAGGAGTGCGTTTGCAGCAAAGGCACTAAAGACCACCTTGCGCGCCCCCTCCCGGCCCAGTTGTTCGTTGATGAGATCAATCAAGGTGAAGGTCAGTGCATAGATAAACACACCGCCGGGAACAACGATCTCTCCGATGGCCAGGGGTTTGAAGGCTGTAATGTTGGCAATAAGGTCGCAGGCGACATACAAGGCAATCGTCAGGTAGAGTGCCATTGTTAGGGTCTTGGTTTCAGGCGGGCGTTGTACTCGCGGCTTGCGACAGTGTGGATTCCTCCGCGCACTTTATAGTCGGTGGTCACCTTCATCCATCTTGGTCTTGCACATCGGACAAGATCGTCGAGAATACGGTTTACCACGTGTTCCTGATAGATTCCGACAGTCCGGTATGAAAGGAGATAGTACTTCAGAGATCGGAGTTCGACAATAACTTTGTGAGGGATATAGTCAATCTTGATGGTTGCAAAATCCGGCAGGCCTGACCAAGGACAAACTGCCGTGAACTCATCAGTGTCGATATTAATGACAATATCCTTACCCGGATACTTGTAAGGGAATGTCTCCAGCACGCCGACGTCGATCGTGGAAACATCCTGGATATCATATCTGCGGCCCAGCGGTTGGGTCATGGCGCGTTGTGTTTGCGTTATGGGAATGCTACATTGAATGTGAACTAAATATAACTCATTGCAGCGGGAAAGTAAACAGATGAGATTCATGACATTCTTACTTCTTGGGATTGCCTTGGTGGTTCTCGCCACAGGGTGTGTTTCAACCCGGGAGGCTGAGCGCGAGAAAATGGAACTGGGATGGATCACGAGAACGGTTTTGAACGAGCCCGCCTATCACCGCTTTAGCGAAACGTATGACACACTCACCATCGATGCTGACATCGTGCATCTGATCGGAACTCTCAACAATGATGTGGACGTGCTGGTGTTCCTCGGTACATGGTGCAGCGATAGTTACCGCGAGGTGCCTCGCTTTTTCAAGGTGGCGGACGCCATCGGGTTTCCTCCGGACAGAATCAGGCTATATGGGCTAGATAGAACAAAAAAGAGCGCAGACGGAATGACGGGCCGTTACGCGATCGAACGCGTTCCGACGTTCATCTTTCTAAAGCATGAGGTTGAAGTGGGGAGGATCACGGAGCGCCCGCATGCTTCGCTGGAAGCAGACATGCTGGCCATTCTTGCTGCCGCGAAGGGGAATTAGCTGGCGGTTACATGTGTTGGTATGCCATCGCTTTCAGTTGCATGATCCGTTTGGCGATCGGCGGATGGGTGGCAAAAAGATTCGAGAATGCACCCTCTTTTTCATTAATGTGTCGGCCCAGGGGATCGACAATGCAAAGATGAGCGGTTCCTTTCTTAATCGCGCGGGTCGGTTCGATTGCACCATCGATCTTCTCCAGCGCGGCGGCGAGCGCTAAAGGGTGCCGCGTTAGTTCTGCGCCGGA
>JAERML010000212.1 GCA_016844425.1 Bacteroidota bacterium | reverse complement strand
CCTCTTGATGCGCTGTCCCTGATGGCTGAACTACCTGAGTTGAGTCTCCCACTGCAAAGAGGTGAGATGTAAACAACAAGAGCGTGAGGATGAGACTGACAGTCCGCTGAAAAGGAAACGTCCTCACTTTCTTTCTGGACGAAAGGAAGGACGGGAAAAATCTCAAAGGCAGAGCTCCTCCCTGAGATGATTTGGAATAAGCCGTTTTCCCGGCACAGCTCCAGCTTTGATCGCCCTGAACGTATCGAGCATGAAGATCGTATACGATGTGTATACGGATGATCCCGCTTTCCGGTAATCCTCTTGAAGAAGTCTGTGGAGCTTCGGGAGATTGTACCAGGGCACGCCGGGATACAGATGATGCTCAAGATGATAGTTGATGTTACACATCAGAAACGAAACCACGGGATGCGTGGCAACCGTACGGGTATCCACCATCTCATTCCCCTGTGATGTGAACCCGTGTTCAGCAAGACCGCGAATGTTGGCGATGAACCCTGCGATCAAAACAGGAACCAGCCAGCCATTCACCATGACAACCGTCGGCAAAACAAGCCATCCTATGACCACGATTCCCACCATCGCGAGGCCTTCTGTCAGGATATCTCTCCGTTCACGAGGTGAACCTCGCTTCAACCCGCCTACCGGCACATTATAGAGGAAAACATAAACTCCAAAAAACAGAATCAGAACATACACGATGCGAAGAACCTGGGCGTTGCGAGTGACATTCTCGATGTCATCCGGGTCCTCCTCAGTACGCACCCGCTTATGGTGCATGGAATGCATCACGCGATATCCGGCCGTAGAGAAGAGGATGGGAACACCGCACAGAAAGCCGATCCATCTGTCGACCCTTGGTTTCCGGGTAAAGAGATTGTGAGAAGATTCGTGCGCGAGGGCGGAGAGTGCGCTGAGTGAAATTCCCGCGATTACCCATCCGGCAAATGTAAAAATCCATTGGTCAGTCAGTAATGCAATCCAGCCACCCAGGAACCAGAGTATGAAGTGAAGCGGGATGACCAGGTTCCACCGCTTGTTCAGCTTGTGAAGCTCGAGAATCTGTTTTCTCTTTTCCTCCGAGAAGTTCTTGCGCTCAACAACTTGTGCAGTGTTCCCCTTCGGACAGAAACACAATTCAGTCGGACTGAGTGATCCGGTGACCGACATTTCATTCTGTGGGATCGTGCTTGTCATGCCTTCCTAGTCTGCTCAAGCCAGGTAACGGTTTGCTCCAACGACTCCAGAAACGGGGTGACGACATAACCGAGTTCACGTTGGGCCTTCGCAGATGAACGCTGCCAATCGGCGAGGAACACCCTCGTCCACTCCGGAGTAATGAGGGGGTGATAATTGAACCAACGGCCACGCGCCGCTTCGAAGCTCGCAACGGTAAAGGCCACGGCGGACGGTATCTTCACCAATCGGTACTTGCGATTAGAAACAGTTGCAAGCGCCTCGAAGAATTGATTGAAGGATATATTCTCACCGCCGAGAATGTACTTCTCTCCCGGCTTTCCGGATTCCATTGCAAGTATGTGCCCCTTCACAACATCGTCGACGAATCCATAATTCCCCACATTCGTTCCGTTTCCAAGGATGAACCTCCATTTCCCACTTAGGTACCAATCAATCATCTTTGTTACGGAATTTCCTTCAGTGAGCGCTCCGGGACCAAATACCCGCGTTGGGTTCACGATCACCGCGTGGAGGCCTTGCCGGGCGTATCGGACAACCACGATCTCCGCTTCATGCTTGGAGCGTTCGTACTCTGTGAAGAACTGCAAGCTTCGCACCGTCGTCTCATCCACCGGGATCCCGTTCGACGGACCGAACGTCAGTTCTGTTGATGTCACCACAATTCTTCGTACGCCCAGACGTCGAGCCACTTCCAGAACTGTTTCGGTGCCACGCACATTCACGTTGTGGTACGTCTGCTTGTCCTTCGCCCAATTCCGAGCATAGCCGGCAAGGTGGTACACTCGATCGCACCCTTTCATACCTTCCTCCACCGCTTTCGGATCGGTCACCTCACCATGAACGATGCGCACCCTCTGATCATGCAAAGCAGAGACGTCGGATGACGCCCTGCAGAGTGCATGTACATGTTCCCCCCGCCGGAGAAGCTGGCGGACGAGGTTCCCACCGATGAACCCGGTGGCGCCGGTAACGAAGATGCTTGATGACACGTGATAATATACAAAATACTGTTGTTCAAATCCTATCCATGTTCTGCCAGGTAGTGTCTCACTTTGACCGCTTCGAATACACAACAGTCACCCTGAGCGGAGTCGAAGGGTGACAAATGGACACAGGCAGGTTTCGAAGTTCGTCTTCGCTCACTTCCGCTCAACCTGACACTGATTCTGAACTGAGACACTACCTTCTTCCATTTTCCACGTCACCGAACAATCGGACGCCTACTTCTCGCCGCTATGGACTGAACGAGTTTCGGACTTGCTGTTAATACGACTACGGCCGTCAGGATTCCCGCAATGGAATCCCAAAGATAGTGATACCGACAGTACACTGTCGCCGCATACAGAGTAAGGATAACTGGAAGCACGACGTAGAACAACCTGCGGTGATAACGATGGAACATCACAAGGATCACCGTCGCTGCCGCGCAATGTGGGCTTGGAAGTGCGGCACCTGGAGCGTGCACATTCATCCGCATCCATTCTCCGCACCAGGTGAAGAACCATCCTTCCAATGGAACCGTGTACATTCCAGGATCATGATGCATCTGGGTTGCAAGAGGATACAGCATGAATCCCACATAGCAGAGGAGGTACGAAAGGGAAAGGTTCAACAGATAATCATGAATCCCCTTCTCCCCCCCGGAGCCGGAGACAACAAACAGGGTAAATGGAATGAGTGGGATGTATACAACATAGGCAAACATCATCCACTCCGTGAGGAGGGGATGGACAAACTGCTGCAACGCGCCCGAGGTTTCCATTCCCCAGAGGGCGTGATCCAACGAAATGATTTGTTCATCCAACCAGCCGCCGATGAACGCATGTTGCGTTTGCTCGGCAACCTTGAACAGAAGTCCGCACGCAGCAACGACAAGCAAGCCTCTGAGGATTGCACGGGTGTTTTCCCCACGATGCCTGATGACGATGCTAGACACCCCAACAACCACTGCTGCAATGACCAGATCCCTAAGAGCGATCGCCCAGGCGACAACGCTCTCCCTGAAAACAATGATGATGAACGTGTATAACAAAAAGAAGACAAAGAAGGCAATATCGAGGAGTACAACCTGCGGGTCGATGATCCCCTTCTCTCCTGTTCGCACACCTCCACTCATCGCAAGATGATAAGGAGGTCGAAGCCGACCCCAATGAGATAGTGAAAAAGGAACGGCCAGAGAATCGATCGGGTACGGAGGGCGATCAAGGCGAACAGGATTCCTCCCAGAATCGATGTGATCGTTTCTGAAAAGGGGTGCCCGATATGCCAGAGTCCTGATGGAATGATCTGAATAGAGATCGCAACCCAATCCCCCAAGTGTTTCCGGAGTTCGAACAGCATGAATCCCAGGCCGTGTAGAAGAGCGCTCCACGCACCAGCTCATAGGAAAGAAAATGGCCCACCGAAGTGCCTGCAGTTCTGTCGAGCGGATACTGATTCTGCAATCCGTCGGTCAGCGAGCCGGGATACAACAGTGTCAGAGCTATGATCGGATAGAGGACCACAAGGGATGCAAGCCCTGCCTTCCAGTCGCCAAGCTGCAACCCGTAGTTCCGAAGAGACTCGTGGAGTCCGAACTTCACATAGAGCGCCGGCAATACACCAAGCAAAACGAAGGTCGAAACAAACAGGAAGAACAGCGGGCTGATAGCTGATAATCCTGTTTTCTCAGCGAATTCCATTGACCCGAAGTACTTGTGGACAGCAACCAATAGTGTTGAGCCAACAATGATCGTAGCCGCGTGAGATTGTCCTTTGTCCGCAGGTGGAAGCCAGCTAGCTAACTTTGCAATAGTCACGCAACGCTCAGCAGGTCTTGAGAACTTTGTTTGGAAGGAATCCCAGGGGAACCATCATTTCAGGGTAAGACGAATGACGTACACAATGACGCAACAGCAGCAGACGTACCCCTTCAGGGCACAACTCTACAGTTGAGCCTTGAAGTACTCGACTGTTTTTTTCAGTCCCTCTTTGCGATGAACCCTTGGCTCCCACTTCAGAAGTGTGCGAGCTCTCTGAATGTCAGGCTGCCTGATTTTCGGATCATCCGCGGGCAAATCCTTGAACACGATCTTGCTTTTGCTCGCGGTCAGTTCGATCACCTCTTTGGCAAGATCCAGCATCGTGATCTCATCCTGGTTGCCGATGTTAACCGGGTCTTTCACATCTGACATCAGCAGCCGGTAAATCCCATCGATCAAATCATCCACGTAGCAGACGCTTCGCGTTTGCTGACCGTTGCCAAACACCGTCACGTCCTCGTTGCGCAATGCTTGCGAGAGGAACGCCGGGATTGCCCTGCCGTCGTTCATCCGCATGCGCGGCCCGTAGGTGTTGAAGATGCGGACAATGCGCGTCTCGACATGGTGATAACGTTGGTATGCCATCGTCATCGCTTCGCCAAAGCGCTTTGCCTCATCATAGACTCCCCGGAATCCCACCGGATTCACATTCCCCCAATACGACTCAGGCTGAGGATGAACGAGAGGATCACCATAGACTTCCGAGGTCGAAGCCAAAAGGAAGCGTGCACCCTTTGCCTTTGCCAGCCCGAGAGCTTTGTGCGTTCCGAGAGATCCCACTTTGAGTGTTTGGATGGGAAGCTTCAGGTAGTCGATCGGGCTTGCGGGAGATGCAAAGTGAAGGATATAGTCGACCGGCCCATCGATGTAGATATACTCCGTGACATCGTGATGGATGAAACGGAAACGCGGGTTCCCAATCAGGTGGGAAATATTCTTCGTGTCGCCGGTGATGAGATTGTCAATCGCCGTAACGAAGCATCCTTCCGCGAGGAGACGGTCGCAGAGATGCGAGCCGAGAAATCCTGCGCCTCCAGTAACGACTGCGCGCCTGGCGTTAGTGTTTGTCGGCACTCTTTCTCCCGATTCCATAATATGTGAAGCCCAGGTCCCGGAGCCTGGCGGGGTCGTAGATGTTGCGACCGTCGAAGATGACCGGCGTCTTCATAAGAGACTTCATCCGTTCGAAATCCGGTCGCCGGAACTCGTTCCATTCCGTTACAACGACAAGGCCATCGGCGCCTTTTATTGCGTCGTAGTTGTTGTCGAAGTACTTCACTACATTTCCAATGACCTTCTTGGTCTCACCCATTGCTTCCGGATCATGGGCGCGAATGCTGACCCCTTCCTTCAGGAGTGCATCAATGA
>JAERML010000211.1 GCA_016844425.1 Bacteroidota bacterium | reverse complement strand
CCGCAGTCGTCGAGCATCACACAATTGAGGATACCACGGGGTTGTACGGGAAGGACATTCAGATTGACTTCAGCAGCTATGTGTTCAAAGACGCGTTGGAAGATGCCATTCCCAAGGATTCTGCCCTTGCACGGCTCCCCAGGATTGCGAACAACCTTGACGAGGACGGCAGCTATAAAGTCAACAAATACAAGTTGAACTTCTCACCGGATATCATCTACGGCAACGCCGGGTACAACACGTTCTACGGTGTCACTGGCTCAACGGTGATGGCATTCAGCGACCTGCTTGGAAACCACCAGATCGTGTTTGTGACAAATCTGCTGTTGGACCTGAAGAACAGTGACTACGGGCTGCAGTATTTCTATCTGCCCGAGCGTGTGGACTTCGGGATCGCCGGGTTCCACAGCGCCCGCTTTGTCTTTGTGGATGATATCTACGGGGGGAGCTACTACCGTTTCAGGACCTACGGGGCAAGTCTCGCCGCTTCCTATCCGATTGACAGATTCAACAGGGTGGACTTTGGGCTGAACTGGTACAACATCACACGCGAGAATCTTGATGTTCTTGGTGAGCCTCTGCAGCGTCGCACTGTGCTGGTCCCATCCGTCGGATACACTCATGACAACTCCCTCTGGGGATACACAGCGCCGGTGAACGGATCGCGGTACAGTGTCAATCTCTTTGGTACCCCAAAGCTCGGGAAGTCGGGCCTCAGCTTCGTTAACGTGACTGCAGACTATCGTACGTATCTCCGTCTCGGTCGGAACTACACAATTGCACTACGAACTGCTGCAGGTGGCAGTTTTGGGCGCAACCCTCAAAAGTTCATAGTGGGCGGTGTGGATAACTGGATCAACCGGGAGTTCGAAGGTGGCTATATACCCATCGAGAACGCGGAAGACTACATCTTCCTGCAAACCGGCACGCCACTACGAGGCTACAATTATAACGCTGCCATCGGTTCCCGGTACGGGTTGTTTAACATGGAAATGCGGTATCCTCTCTTTGCATTTCTCCAGGCGGGTCCGCTCCCGATCGGGCTCCAAAGCATTGGGGGGGCAATTTTCTTTGATATGGGTGCGGCGTGGAACAAGGAGCGCGATTTTGTGGCGTTTACCCGCGACGCCGAAGGGCACCTTGTAACCAGGGACCTGCTGATGGGCATGGGAACAGGAGCCCGCATCTTCTTCCTTGCATTTCTCGTCCGCTTCGATGTGGCATGGGCCTGGAATGTGAACGGGTTTCTTCCTTGCATTTCTCGTCCGCTTCGATGTGGCATGGGCCTGGAATGTGAACGGGTTCTCCGAGCCGAAGTACTATCTTTCGCTTGGCGCGGATATCTAATAACGGGTTGCGTGTGGAAACACTCCGGCCCCACCTCTTCACAGAGATGGGGCCGTGTTCGGTTGGAAGGGAAGGGGGCGTACACCACACGCTGGACCCGGATTAAATGTCACCTCCCTTTCTCCCTTACTTCTTCTCGCTTTCCTTCTTCTCCATCTGTGCATCGTGCTTCTTGAATTTCTTGACCTTCTTCACCCCGTCTTCTTTCTTCACTGTTGTCTTTGGGGCTTCCTCCTTTTTCATTTCTTCTTTCTTGAGTTCGGTCTTTGGCTTCTCTTGCACGACAGGCTTTGCGGCCGTCTGTGCGAACACGGTGCCCGAGAATGCGAAGAGAGTTGCGAGCACAAGAGCAAACATCATGTGGCTTTTCATATGAAATCCTCCAGCAGTTGTGATAAGATATGTGTGAGGAAAGAGTTGAGCTTGTCGCTGGATAAAGATACGTCCGGTGTGTGAATCCGACGTTAACCGGCGGTTAAAGGTTTTTCATTGCCCGGAGTTTCGGATGCTCAATTGAGGGGAAGGTGGACGGTGAAGATGGATCCTTTGTCGACTTCGCTCTGGACGGTGATCGTGCCCCGGTGAAGCTCGGCAATCCACTTCGCGATCGAAAGGCCAAGCCCGGTGCCGCCAAGATCCCTCGATCGTGCTTTGTCGACACGGTAAAATCGGTCGAACACCTTGTCAATGTCGTAGGGAGGGATGCCAATGCCTGTATCTGCGACGTGGAAGAGAGCGGTACCGTTTTGCTGTTCCACCGCAAGCGTTACGGAGCCCCCTTCCGGTGTGTACTTCACAGCATTGTCGATGATGTTGAGGAAAAGCTGACGCAGCCGCTCCTTATCCCCAACAATCGTGATGGGCGGGTTCGTCAGGAGTGACACGTGGATCTTTTTCGGCTCAGCGAGTATTTCGCTGTCACTAAAAAGCTCGTTCACGAGATCGGCGAGATTGACCTCGGTGAAGTGCGCCTCGTAAGCACCCTGGTCGGCTTTTGCCAGGGTCATCAGATTGTTGATGATCGAGGACATGCGGAGGATTTCCTCGAGCGAGCTCTCCAATGTGCGCCGGTATTCTTCGGGGGTCTTTGGACTGCGAAGCGAGATCTCGATCTCACCGCGCAGGATGGTGAGCGGTGTACGCAGTTCGTGGGACGCATCGGCGGAGAACTGACGGACTTGTGCGAACGAGTCGTGAAGACGGTTGATCATGTCGTTAAACGTCGTGATCAGCCGCCCGATCTCGTCATCGATCGTCCGGGCGGGGATGGTCTGATCGAGGTTCTCTGCCGTGATCTTTCGCGCGCGGGTGGTCACTTCATCGACAGGCCGCAGCGAGGCGTTGGCTAGATAGAGGCCCCCGATGATGGATACGGTGAGGGCGATGGGGATGAGGATCAGGAAGATCGAGTATAGGTTCTCCAGCAGTTCACTCAACTCCGCCAGGGGGTAGCCGACGAAGATTGTGAAGTTCTTGTCCCGCGTGGCTGCAATGCGGATTGGTTCGCCACGGAGCCATAGCGTACTCAATTGCGTGGTGTCAATCGCAACAGTGGAAGCGAGCTTCAACGTGTCCTCATCCAGATTCAGCGACCGATAGATGACGATCCCTTTCTTGTCTGCCACCTGGATGTATGTTTTTTTCGGACTGAGGAGAGTGTGTTCGTAGATCTGGTTCCAGATTTCGTCCGCTTCCTCGGCGGCGGGATCCGCCGTACTGTCGGGTTCTACCGGGCGCTGCCTCGGCTTTCTCCGAAGGAGGGATTCGATGGAACGTTTGCTGGGCTTTACCTTGCTTGCCTGGGGCTGGATGAAATCCCGGACCCATCGGACCTCGTTGCGCAGTGAGATGTCGAGGTTGTCAGAGAGGGTTCTGCCGGTGTAGTAATAAGAAACACCGCCAAACGCCAGGAGGGTGGTGAGGACAAGGAGGGAATACCAGAATGTGAGTTTTGCCCGGATTGACTGCAGTCGGAGCTTCACGTCTATTCCTCTTTGATCACATAGCCAACACCCCGGACGGTGTGGATGAGTTTCTTTTCCGCGCCGCTGTCAATCTTATTGCGGAGATGGTTCACGTACACGTCGATAATGTTCGTTCCGGTGTCGAAATTGTAGTCCCAGATGTGTTCGGAGATAAGTGTCCGGCTGAGCACACGCTCCCTATTCCGGAGAAAGTATTCAAGCAAGGCATATTCCTTGGCCGTGAGCTCGATGAGCCGTCCTGCTCGTTTGGCTTTGTGCGTGACGGTGTCTAATTCCAGGTCAGCCATCGCGAGGACAGTGGATTTTTCCTTTGCCCCGCGACGGAGAAGGGAACGGACGCGGGCAAGAAGCTCGGCGAATGCGAATGGTTTGGTCAGGTAATCATCAGCGCCGCTATCGAGCCCTGCAACCTTGTCGTCCGTCGCACTTTTCGCCGTGAGCATGAGTGCGGGCGTGGTTCCCTTCCGCGCACGGAAGTCCTTGATTAGCTCCAGACCATTCTTCTTTGGTAGCATGACATCGAGGATGAGGAGATCGTATTGTTCGGATTCCGCCATCGACAATCCCTTCTCTCCATCATGGGCAACATCAACGGAGTAATTTTCTTCTTCCAATCCCTGCTGAATGAAGCTGGCGACTTTCTTTTCGTCTTCGACAAGGAGAATACGCATGTGAGGGCTCAACGCATTTGAGATAAATCCGCAGATGTCACAACTTATCACATTTCGTGCGGCGCAGAATTAACCGAAAATTAAACTATTTTAAGGCCAGTTGCAAAATCGCTCTCCTTGGATTCCTCTGGAATTTTGCCTATATTTTTCCCGAATCAATTACACATAACACGCCATGAAACCACTTCTGCTTCCCTGCATCATTGGCATGCTCGTGTTTTCCGGATGCATCCAACAAATCGCAGTCTCAACGGTAGGCAGCATTGTAGATGACGGCTTCGACGCATTGACCGAGGAGCAGGACCTCGAGTTCGCGGCGCAAGCCCTCCCGGCGAACCTCAAATTGTTGGAGGTGATGCTCAAGAACGAACCCGATGATGAAAGACTGCTTCGCCTTCTGGCTGAGGGATACAATAGCTACGCTCTGGGCTTTGTTGAAGACACCGATCCCGACCGAGCGAAGATATTCTACCAGCGGGCAACGGATTACGCCATGCGCCTCGTACGCCAGGATGCGAAGCTGGCAAAAGCATTCGACGGCACGGTGGACGACCTGAAAGCAGAGCTGTCGAAGCGCGGCAAGGATGATGTGCCGGGTGTTTTTTGGGCTGCATTCGGCATGGGAAGCTATCTGAATCTTGCACTCAACAACCCGGACGCCATTGCGATGCTTCCGAAAGCCGAGGAAATGATGAACATGTTTCTGGGAACCCTCTACGGCCGCGCAAAGATTCTCGGATGAGACACCACCCTCTCGCGCCTTCACTTTGAACGCGCACTCCGTATCAACAGCGGGAAGTTCCTGATGACGCAGGTCTACTTCGCCCAGTCGTATGCAACACAAACGTTGAATGAAACCCTGTTTGACGAGCTGCTTACCACCGTGGACCAAGCCTCGATTGATATCTTTCCAAAGTTCCGCCTTGGAAACGCCATCGCAAAGAAAAAGGCCAAGCTGCTTCGGGCAAAGAAAGAGGATCTTTTCTAGGACCGCGAAGAACGGAACTGCTTCCGGAAATGTTCCAATAACAACAGCGCATCATGTTCTTGAATGAGGAGAGAATTGTGAACTACAGGATTCTGGCACTTGTGGCGATACTGCTGGCATGGACCGGCGATTCACCGGCACAACCATTCATCATCAAGTTTGCCACGCTCGCACCCGAGAATTCCACGTGGACAAACGTCATGAGAGAGTACGACGCGGCCGTCCAAAAGGAGAGCGGCGGACGGATGAAGTTCAAGATCTACGCCGGCGGAGTACAGGGCGAAGACAAGGATGTCCTCCCGAAGATCCGGCTTGGCCAGCTTCATAGCGCCGGCCTTACGGGATTCGGTCTCGGCAAAATCGCATCGAAGCTCCGCATTCTTGACTCCCCGTTTCTGTTTGAGGGCTACGACGAGGTCGATCATTTGTACACCCAGCTCGACACCGAGCTCAACAAGGCGCTTCTCGATAACGGATTTGTCAACCTTGGCTGGGCCGAAGTCGGATTCGTCTATGTGTACACCAATACGCCGGTCAAGTCGCCGGCCGATATGAAGGGCGTGAGGATGTGGATGTGGGAAGGCGACCCGATTGCGGAGGCAACGTTCCAGGCATTTGATATTCAGCCCATCCCACTCTCGGTGATCGACGTGTTAACCTCCTTGCAAACGGGGTTGATCAACGGCGCGTACACATCGCCTCTTGCGTGCCTTGTGTTGCAGTGGCAAACGCGTGTCACGTACATGATGAACATCCCTCTTGCCGACGCCTCCGGTGCAGTCGTCGTCTCGAAAGCGATGTACGACAAGCTCCCGCCCGACTTGCAGGAGATCCTCACGCGCAACGGCAAGAAGTTCATGCGAGAGCTGACGCTGAAGAGTCGGAATGAGAATGCCGATGCG
>JAERML010000210.1 GCA_016844425.1 Bacteroidota bacterium | reverse complement strand
TCGCACACAGTAATGCAGACCGTCTCCGCCTTTTGAGCCAACTCACTCAAGGACCGAGAGCCGATTGGAATAAGAAGAGACTTTTCTATTATCTCGTCCGGATGATCCAACGGGGGTGTCGTACCCAGGGTGAGAACTTTAGCCAGATTTTTGTCCGGCACCTCTACCTCCAGACCCTGCTTGCCGTATGCCAGGTGAATCTTCATGATGGCTCGTTGACCTTCTGCGCGTACTGCTCTGCACTGCGGATTTCAGATTTCTTGCCAAAGTACCACATGGCACCACCAAAGAGAACCATGATCGCTATCATCACTCCGAGGATTGGCCCTCCTCCTCCCGGTATGTCGGTCAAAAAAATCAAGCTCATGAGCAGTCCCATCACGATCGTCGTGGCACCGACGAGCGGAAATGTTGAAATCTGTTTCCTGCCGGCGCCGAAGACTTCCTTTGCCACATCAACGGCGGTATCGATTTTCTTGAAAAACTCGGCAACCACCTTGCGCTGCTCCTCTGTATCTGAGTCAAACAGTTTCGCAAAACCAAACAGGCTGAGCCCAAGAGCCGCGGCACAGAGATAGACAATGTAGATTTGTAGTTGCGGGTTCAAGCCAAGGGGGTTATCCACGATGGTGTTGGCAAACAAGACCGCCGTTAGCACCGAGACCGCAACACAGATGAGACCCAGAAGAATCTTCCTTGTTCTGAACAGCTGCGCCGTCCAGAACGACGTTGCGAAAATGCCGAACGCAAATATGAACTCGAGATAGACCTGCGGACCGATATCCCAGCCACAGACGAATTTGGCGACGAAGCCAACGATCAGTCCCCAGGCAATCGAAGCAACAGCACCCCACTTGGGAACACGCCGGAAGAGAAGACCGAAGGCTATGGGCACAACAACCGGGATGTTGAGCAGCGTGAAGAACGCCTGCATCAGATTGAAGATTCCGAACTGGCTGTTCACGAACACGACCGCCATCAGCGTAACCAGTAATCCCAGTCCAATCGAAAACAGCCTCCCCACCTTTAGCAGTCCAACGTCCGTTGTGGACGGGCGAATCCAGCCTTGATAAATATCCTTCGACAAAATCGAGGACACCATGTTGTACACCGAGCTCAGCGTACTCATGGTAGCAGCAAGCATTGCCGCGAGGAACACGCCAATAAGTCCGTTGGGCAGGAGTTTAAGACACAGGGCGATAAAGACGAGGTCCTGCGGGTTCTTTCCAACATACGGTTTGAAGAAATCGACTTGTGCGAGGTCGGGCCAGATGACTCTTGCTACCAGCGGCGGCACACCGAAAACCAGGGGGACCGTCAGGAAGAGCGCCCCGGCAAATTTGCCGACGCGTTTGGCATCCCTTTCATCCTTCACACTATAAAATCTCTGAGCTGCTCCTGCAGCGGTCCCCAGACACATGATGATAAAAATGGAAATGAGCCAATGTTCGGTGTAGTGTACACCGTTGTAGAGATGATCGAAGGAGAGTGCAGGAAGTGCGTCGATCAGATTCAACGGACCGCCAACCAGGCCGAGGGCCAGCGGCATAACAATAAACGTAATGCTGAGCAGGATGACTCCTTGCACAACGTCCGTAATCGACACGGCCCAGATGCCCCCCATAAACGTGTAGAGCAGGATCACGACTCCGACAACGAGCGTCACCATGGTGATGTCCAGTCCCATCACCGGTGCCAGGAGTTTGCACGTTGCTGCCAGCTGAACGCCGGCCGAAAGCGTGAAGTTTGTGGCGATGACAAGGCTGAGGAACTGCTGGGTTGTGAAGTTGAATCGTGTGTAGGTGTACTCCACCGGAGAGATGGATCGTGTCCGCCGCCATTTCGCCGCTGTGAGCTGAGAACCGATGTAGTACGACACAGACCAGGTTCCAAAGTACAGGATCGCGAACCATCCGGTCGTGTACGCAAACCCCGCAGCACCGGTGAACGTCCACGCGCTGAAGTTTGCCATGTAGAGCGTCATTCCCGACACCCACCATGGAATCATGCTGCCCCCTGCGAAGTACTCTTTCCCGCTTTTATTGATCTTCATGAAGTACAGTCCGATGCCAAGCATGAAGAGAAAATATGCGAGAATAACCAGATAGTCGTAGATGTTCACTGCTTTCATCGAGTGGCGTCCTTCTGTTGGTTATTGGTGCTACCGGATAGCGATCCTATCTGGATTATTTCCCCGCAGTTGTGTGACCGCGGATTTCTGATTTTTTTCCAAAATACCACATGACCGCTCCAAAGATCATCATGAATGAAACGAGCGCCCCGACAATTGTCATTTCCTGCGCCCGAAGATCGGTGAAGAAGATGAGGCTCAACAAAGCTGACATCACCATCATTGTTCCACCTACAAGCGGGAACGCAGATATCTGGCTCTTGCCCGCCCCGAACACTTCCTTTTCGACATCGACCGGCGTATCGAGCTTCTTGAAGAACTCTGCAACAACCCTGTGGTCTTCTTCGCTGTCGACTGTAAAAAGCCTGGAGAATAGGAAGAGGCTGGCACCGAATGCCGCCGCCGAAAGCCAGGCAAGAGCAACGACAAGGTCTGTCCGCTGACCTACGATCGTGTTGGTAAAGAGAATGCCGGCACCAAGGGTCACCAACAGACTTAAGAATCCCAGGAGGATTTTGTTGGATTTGTACAGGTTGCCCGTCCAGTAGGATGTGGAGAAAATCCCGAATGTCATCGCAAAGGAGAGATAGACCTGCGGACCGATATCCCATCCCAGCAGGAATCGACCAGACACCCCCGCAAGCAATCCCCAGCAAATACCGGCTACCGCCGACCATTTCGGGATCCGCCGGAAGATCAGCCCGAAGCAGAGCGGGACCGTAACGGGAATATTGAAGAGCGTGAAGAATGTCTGCATCATGTTGAAGATGCCGTACTGGCTGGTCACGAAGAGCGTTGCGAGGCTGGTCACGATAATGCCGATGACAACTGAGGCGATGCGTCCGACTTTCAGAAGTTCTTCGTCCTTGGTTCGTGGTCGAAAGAGACCCTGGTACATATCGCGTGCAAAAATCGAAGAGACCATGTTGTAGACATAACTCAACGTGCTCATGGTGGCAGCAAGCATTGCTGCGATAAACACTCCAATCAGCCCGTTGGGAAGAAACTTCACGCAGAGCGCTATGTAGACTAGATCCTGCGGGTTGCTTGCGAGGTACGGCTTGAAGAAATCAACCTGAGAGAGGTCGGGCCAAAGGACTTTGGCCACGAGGGGAGGAATACCGAATGTCAACGGCCCCGCAAGTCCCAGCAGCGCTGCAAACCAGGCCACTTTGATGGCCGATTTTTCGTCTTTCACCGAGTAGAATCGCTGACCGGAACCCGCCGCAAAGCCGATGGTGGTGATCAACAGAATTGAGATCAACCAGTGATAATCATAGTGGACCCCGTTGTACATATGATCAAACGTCAGTGGTGGAAGGGCCGCAAAGAGCTTGTCAATGCCGCCAACCACCGAGATTGCCATGGGGGCCACAATGAAGGTCGTGCCCAGAAGAATCACTCCCTGCACAACGTCAGTGATGGAGACCGCCCAGATACCCCCAAGGAATGTGTACGTAAGAATAATGACGCCGGTCACGATCGTGATCGTGACAAGGTCGATGTTCATCACCGGTGAAAGGAGTTTGGACGTTGCTGCC
>JAERML010000209.1 GCA_016844425.1 Bacteroidota bacterium | reverse complement strand
CGTCCCGCCCGACCTGTTACTTCTTCACATTCCACAACTTCGTTGTTACCCGCTCCAGTTCCTGGCCGATCAGTGAAGGGTTGAGAGTCTTCTCCGGTTCATTCTCGAAGACTGCATACGGCACTCTGAACCCTCTCACGTCAATATAGGTTGGGTCCCTCGCGACGAGCTTTTCCCAATCGTTGTTCTTGTAATAGAACTCCATCTTTTCATCGGGGAGAGAATGGTAGAGGATGGAATGCTCTTCACCGGGACGCGCACGCCGCCTGTTCTTCCGAATCGATTCTTCGTACGACACTTTGATATAGATGAGCGACGCACGCTTGAGAACTTCTTCATGGAGATAGCTCAGCGCCTCGTGGATACCATTTTCACCACCCCGCGCAAACTCGACCAGCGTTGTCTTGGTATCGTGGTAGTTCGGGTTCCGTGCAATCTTTTTCCTGTACTCCATATTGATCCGCTCGATGTACAGGTTCCAGATGAAATGGTCTTTGAACCAGTACTTCTCATCGCTCCAGATGCGCGGCTTGCCGTGACGCGTAAGGATATCGTCGATTTCGAACGTCTCCCACACGTACACAAAGTCGTCGAGCTCTTCGAACTCTGCAATGTGAAATCGTTGCAGGCGTTCTCGGGCATCAGCTTTCTTCAGGAAGTCGATCACTTCCGACTTCCCTGCAGCGGGACGTCCGGTGATGATAAGGATGGGAAAATTGTTGGCGCTCATGGGGGCGGACCATCTCCTTCGTGATGATTTCTAATGCACTTCCTTAATCCGGTGTTCCACCGGCGAGTAGATCGTCTTCGCTTTTCGCGCGGCATTCTCGACAACTTCGAACACTGTCTTCTGCAAAAAGACCGGCCGGTCAATCTCCATGCCGATATACCCCTTTGACTGTCCCGCGAAGAAGTCGCTTGTGGCGCATGTGTACCTCTGGTTGTCATCCACGCGCTTCCCATTGACTTCCAACCGCACGATCTCGACCTCTTTCTTTTCAGCTCGTCTCCAATCGCATGTTACGCCAGTCAACTGGATGGCGGGTTTCTTCGTGAGATAGTACTTCATGATGGAGCGAAGTTGTTCCCCGCTGAGCTGGAATGTCACCAGAACATTTCTGAACGGGAGAACTTCGTACAGGTCACGCTTGGTCAATGGACCGGCGGAGACATCCTTCCGTAGTCCATGCGTGTTGGTGAGACCGATCTCCGCTCCTGCCGCCTCCGCCATGGCCCCTGCAACGAAGTTGCCTACGTTTGTCTCTCCGTTTCCTCGCTTCCAGTCCTCTTTCAGCGTAGCGATGACTTCTGCATATTGCTCGTCAATGTTTGCTTTCAGGGAATCGATGAACGGGCTCAGCCGTGTGGTTCGTCCATCATGGGCCCACAACTGGAGAAGCCTCCCGTCATACTTCAACACCTTATCGTTCTCCACTGTAAGGTCGAGCACGCCGAGATTTTCGCAGTTCGAGCCGGCCTGCACAATGACGACATCATTCACGAGCCTGGGTTTCTGCAGTCGAGTGTGCGAGTGCCCCCCAACGATGACATCCAGTCCGGACACGTTAGCCGCCAGATCCGAATCTTCTTCAACACCCTGGTGAGTGATGGCAATAATGAGATCCGTTTTGGGATCAAGCTCGTCGATGAGTCTTTGCGCAGTCTCAATGGGAGAGAGGACCTTAAGCCCGACTATATTGTTCTGGTTGACCATTCCGGCAAGATTCTGGAGCATCAAACCGAAGACGCCAATCTTGAGCCCGCCACGCTCGATGATCGTGTAATCACGATTGCCGACCTGGAACTTCCCTTTGTCGTCGACAAGGTTTGCCGAGAGAGAAGGGAATCTCGCGATCCGGACCAATGCGCGCAGGTTGTCCTGGGAAATGTCGAGGTCATGGTTTCCCGGACACGACGCATCGTAACCGATGCGGTTCATCATCTCGAAGAGAGCCCCACCTTCAGCACCTCCGTACTTCATGTCGGAAATGGGATTTCCCGTCATCACATCGCCGGCATCAAGCAACAACGTTGCAGGTATCACTGCCCTGATGCTATCCACAGCAAACACGAGTTCGTTGAACCCGCCGACCATGGGCTTGGGTTCCGACTTAATCCATACAGCCTCGTGCGGTACGAAGCTGGCGTGCATGTCGTTCGTGTGAAGGATCGTGATGGCTTTCTGCTGCGAGAAGCTACACGCTGATGCGAGAATGACAATGAGAGGGAGGACCAATAGCTTTGCGCGCATGGGATTCCTGGCTGTGGCAGTTGTGTAAGTGTTGTGAACGTGGAGCTGCAGTTGAAGTCGGGCACCGGCAGGAACAAGTGGCCGGGAATAATGTAGTAAGAAAAATGGATTGTTGGAAGGGGCAGGGCTTTCTCCTGCGGACTCTGACCTACATCTTTACTGAAGTAACGTGGAATGGCTTAAGCACAGTAGTCAATCCCCTCTCGATCTAAGTCGGGATGGGATTTGCTTTTTGCCTCTTGGTTGACAATTGCACTCGATTCACCTACCATGTTGTTGCTCCAACCCTCCGATTTCAGGTTCTCCGGATCATTTCACGAGGCCTCCCTCACATTCCTCGGAGCGCGGTTGAATGTTCTCCTATCATTGAATGACGTGTCTCATCACGCGTATATAGCCCGCCGATCATTCTCCATCGCTGCAGCACTCCTTTCCCTTTTTCACATCCTCTCCACTGATATCCTTGCCCAGCCAACGAACCTTACCTTTGAACATTTCTTGCTCGACGTGACCTCCCCCCTTTGGGTCCCGAGCATCTATCAAGATAGAACGGGATACCTCTGGTTCGGGACTGTCAACGGTGCCGAAAGATATGATGGATACAGCTTTGAACTATTCAGTCATCAACCCGGAGACTCCACCGTTGCCTCCTGGGTTGAAACTATGTATGAGGACAGAGCAGGTAATATGTGGCTTGGCACCTCCCGCGGACTCGACAAGGTGGAAGCTTCGTCAGGAAGATTCCGACACTACACGCCAAACCCTAAAGAACCCACCCATGCCTGGACCAACTGGGTCTACGCAATTCACGAAGATCATGACGGCACGTTGTTGGTCGGCACGGGCGGCGGACTACACCTGCTCAACCCAGCAACCGAAGCCTTTACAAGTCTGTTCCATGATAGCACCGATCCGGGAAGTATCAGTAGCAACGCAGTCAATGCAATCCACGAAGACGGATCTGGTGCGCTCTGGATCGGAACGGGTGGCGGGTTGGATAGGTTTGATAGGGCGACAGGAGAATTCATCCATTACTGGCACGATGCGAATAGCCAAAGAGACGATGGGTTCAATTCGGTGTATTGGGTTTCAAATATGTATGAGGACCATTCAGGTGTACTGTGGCTTGGGACGAATGGAGCTCTGGTGGCCTTTGATCAAAAGACCGGGAGATTTACGCTATATACTCACGACCCGAAGAACCCGGGAAGCCTCGGTGATAATAACGTCACCTCCATCTGTGAAGACGAATCAGGCACTCTTTGGGTTGGCACGGGGGGAGCTGGCCTCGATGCGTTCGACAGGAGGTTTAAGCGATTCTCTCACTACATTCACGATGCGAATGATCCCACCAGCCTGAGTAACAACAGCGTCGCATTCGTGTATCGAGAGCGCTCCGGCACACTTTGGATCGGGACTAATGG
>JAERML010000208.1 GCA_016844425.1 Bacteroidota bacterium | reverse complement strand
GGTGGCAGGACTTGTCGGTTGCGGCTCTAGCAGGCCACCCGAAGACCCTCAATAGGCCCTCCATGCGCTATGTTGACGAATACCGTAATCAGGCCGCAGCCCGCAACTACGCGAAGCTCATCCGCCAGATCACGACGAGACACTGGACGCTGATGGAGATCTGCTGTGGGCAAACCCATACGATCGTGAAATATGGCATCGAAGAATTGCTCCCCGGAGAACTCACGCTCGTCCACGGTCCGGGGTGTCCGGTGTGCGTTACTCCGCTGGAGATCATTGACAAGGCGATCAACATCGCGTCACGTCCTGGCGTTATCTTCGCGTCATTTGGAGACATGCTGAGAGTGCCGGGCTCAAAGAAAGACCTGCTGAGCGTGAAGGCAGAGGGTGGGGACGTGCGCATCGTGTACTCACCACTCGATGCTGTGAAGATTGCCCAGGAGCACCCCGAGAAGAAGGTTGTGTTTCTCGCGGTTGGGTTTGAAACGACTGCACCTGCCAACGCCATGTCGGTTTGGCAGGCGAAGAATCTAGGGCTTAAGAATTTCTCCATTCTTTCTTCCCACGTTCTCGTTCCTCCGGCGATGGAGGCGCTTCTTTCTTCGCCATCCAGCATCATCCAGGGTTTTCTTGCTGCGGGTCACGTCTGCACCGTTATGGGATACGAGGAGTACATTCCCATTGCCGCGAGATACAAGGTGCCGATCGTCGTTACGGGTTTCGAGCCTGTGGATATCTTGCAGGGGATCTACCTGACCGTCAAGCAACTGGAGGAAGGGCGGTATGAGGTGGAGAACCAATATGCTCGTTCAGTCCGGCGTGAAGGAAACCTGGCCGCAAAGAAGCTTCTCTCTGAAGTGTTCTCGACGATCGATCGCAAATGGCGGGGGATCGGGACGATTCCGATGAGCGGGTACGGGCTGAGCGAATTGTACGCTGATTTTGACTCCGAAAAAGTATTCAGCGTCGAGGAGGTAACAGCTGATGAATCGCCGCTCTGCATCGCAGGACAGGTCTTGCAGGGCTTCAAGAAACCGCACGAGTGCGATGCGTTCGGGCGGGAGTGCACTCCTGAACGTCCGCTCGGTGCTCCGATGGTTTCTTCAGAGGGAGCCTGCGCAGCATATTATCATTTTGGCCGGTCACGGTTATCTAGTGCTATTTCTAGAAAGTAATCTTGCGTTTTTTTGTTATTGGTTCTTAACGCAGAGCTGCCCCGACAAGAATCGTCGGGGTAAACAGAGGACGCGGAGCAACGCAGAGTTTATTGACAATTTCCCTCTGCGATTCTCCCCGCCAGACCCGCCCGCCCATTCTGAGGCTGTCAGCGGTCGGGCGGGCCGCATGGCGGGCTGGTGCGGTCTCAGCGTCTCCGCGATGAAAACCACAAGATAATTTATTTGAAACGGCTCTAGGAATCCATGTCTCCTCAAAACAAACGATTTCGTTTTCTCCAGCAGGCGTCAACGCACCTCATCCTTGTGGTGTTTGCCCTCATCTCGCTATTCCCGATTTGGCAGGTGGTGAACATCTCACTGCGTCCGGGGAATCAACTTCTTTCGACGTCCCTCGAGCTCCTGCCGCAGAACGCCACGCTGCAGAACTACGTCAAGTTGTTCACGGAACGTGACTTTCTTGTGTGGCTTGGCAACAGCACCATCGTTTCTCTGGCTGTGACACTCTCGGGTGTCGTCTTCGCATCTATGGCTGGCTATGGGTTCTCCCGTTTCCGGTTCGTTGGCAAGAAGGCAGGACTTCTCAGTCTATTAACAACACAGATGTTTCCCGGGACCATGTTGCTTCTGCCGATGTACATCATGCTGATCAACCTCGGCCTGATCAATTCCTATCTGGGGATTGTCATCGTCTATTCTACGACTGCGCTTCCGTTCTGCATCTGGACGATGAAGGGATACTATGACACTATCCCCACGAGCCTTGAAGAAGCGGCCCGGATAGACGGTTGCACGCACTTCTCTGCGTTCTATCGTGTCATCTTGCCCCTTGCTGCTCCTGCACTCGTCATCACCGCGCTATTCTCGTTTATGTCAGCTTGGTCGGAATACATCGTCGCGGCCCAGATCCTGCAGGACACCGATTTGTGGACGCTTCCCATCGGCCTGAAATCGTTTGAGGCGAGCATGAGCACGGAGTGGGGGCTCTATGGAGCGGCATCGATCGTCGTCATGATTCCCGTGGTGGTTCTTTTTCTCGCACTGAGCCGGTGGCTGGTCTCGGGCCTTACCCTGGGAAGTGTCAAGGGCTGACAAGCACGCTCATAGAAGCACTGTTCACACTGATCTTTCTCTCATCAAAAAGCCAACGTGATGCGACTCGACCAACCCAAGAAACTGTTTCTATCTCTGATGGTTCTCCTGATCTCTTCATTTGTTGGATGCTCCCGGAAAGAGGACTTCGCAATGTCTCTCGATGGCAATTGGCGCTTCAAGGTGGACTCACTCAACAAGGGTATTTCGGAAGGATGGTTCCAGAAGGGGACCGATCGTTCCGATTGGTCGTCGGTCGCGGTGCCCGACTACTGGGACCGGTACAATCTGGCCACATACGATGGCCCGGGATGGTACGCGACCACGGTAAATATCGAGGACACCTCCAAGGATGAGGTGATGTTCTTTAGCGGAGTCGACGACGACGCAGATATTTGGCTGGATGGCGAGAAGATCGGCAGTCACGTTGGATACAGTGAACCTTTCTATGTCGATCTCCCGGCCGGCATCAAGCCGGGGGCGAAAGAGCTGATTGTGCGCGTCGACGACCATGGAGGCCCGGGAGGGATCTACAAGCCTGTAAGTCTGGTCCCCAGGGATCGCGTCCTTGAGATGTACAAGACAAAGTACTCCGAGGTTCCTGCGCGCCCCAGTGAGGAGTGGGTACGCGACGCGGTTCTTTATGAAGTATATCTTCGTTCCTTCTCGAGGGGGGGAATGTTCAAGGAGCTTGAACTGCGGCTCCCGGAGATCAAAGAACTGGGTGTCACTGTTCTCTGGCTCATGCCAATCCACCCCACCGGCGAGTTAAACAGGAAGGGGACGCTGGGAAGTCCATACGCTGTGCAGGATTATTACGAGGTGAATCCGGAATTTGGCACGCTTGACGATTTCAAGTCGCTCGTGAATGCTACGCACGCACAGGGGATGAAGATCATCATCGATCTTGTGGCCAATCATACCGCGTGGGACAGCAGGCTCGTCATGGACCATCCCGAGTGGTTCACCACGAATGACGAGGGGGCAATCGTTTCCCCGAATGCAGACTGGACGGACGTCGCAGACCTCAACTACAGTCATCACGAGTTGCGCAAGTACATGATCGAGATGATGAAGTACTGGGTTCGTGATATCGGGATCGATGGATATCGTTGCGATGTGGCCGAAATGGTCCCGACGGACTTCTGGAACCGCGCGCGTATCGAACTCGACAAGATCAAGCCGATCATGATGTTGTCGGAAGGAACGATACCGGAGCATCACGCTGAGGGTTTTGACATGACATATTCCTGGACCGTGTATGATGTCTTATCGAAGGTCATCGACGGTTCAACTCCCGTTACGGTTTTCGATGATATTCTGACGACCGAGTCATTCCAATTTCCGAAAGGATCGCTCCGGATGCGATTCAATACGAATCACGACAAGAACGCCTGGGATGCCCCGGCGG
>JAERML010000207.1 GCA_016844425.1 Bacteroidota bacterium | reverse complement strand
TCCGGTCCGGCTCCGTGATCAGATCTGCGCTTCTTTCAATCACCGCGCGAAGTCTGAAATCGAGATCCATCTCATGTTCGGCGGCATGGCAGAACGCCGCGAAGATCTCCCGGGCGTCACGGAATCGTGTTACCGCTGGGTCAACAGACAGAAGATCTTCTTTCATGAAGAAGAATTCGCCAACACGCTCCGCGCTGAGGTTGGAAGAGGCGGGAGGCTCGGCCATTTCTTTGAACCGGTGCACAAGTCGGCGGTGCAGACCATGAATCGTTCTCGCATGCAGATAGTACTCCCGCATGAAGACTTCCACAGGCATGAAGACTTCCACAGAACGGAGCTCCGCCCTCGAGCCAAAGCCGAGCCCTTCAGCCACTTCCAACTGTAGCGCGTACTCGAGAGTGTCGTGTGCCGCGGCACGACGGAAATGCATCTCATGGCGGACGCGAAGGAGGAATTCCAGCGCTGCGAGGGCGGCGTCGCGTTCGTCCTTTTCTATCACTTCACGCAATTGTAGTTGATCAAGAAACGTATGCAGGACGGGTGCTCCATTCTCCATCCTGGAAAACCACGCTGCATCGGTTGCCCGGAACAACCAGAAAATGGCCTGCAGGTCTCGTAGGCCACCAGCGCTCTTCTTGACGTTCGGCTCGAGGAGCTTTACGGAGTTCCCGAAACGATCGTGCCGCCGGCCAATGTCATCGAACACACCTTCGATGAACCAGATGTCCGGTGAACCCGCCAACGTCAGTGAGAGAGCATCAAACAGCTGGCCTGCAAGAGGCTCGGAGCCACAGACGAACCTGCTCTCCAACACCGATGCCCAGGCATCATGAGTTTGTCCCCGGAGCGCCAGCGCCTCCTCCATTGTCCGCACACTATGTCCGATATCCATCCCCGCATCCCATAAAAGGTGCAGAAACTCAGTTGCCGCCTGTGCCGAACTCTCCCGCTTGTCACCAGACGGACAAAGGACCATGATGTCCACATCCGATTTCGGGCACAGTTCCCCTCGCCCATAGCCCCCCAGAGCGAGAAGTGCCACGTTCTTTTGCGACTCTGCAGAAAGAGTGTCAAATGCCTGCCGCAGAACCTCATCCGCAAGAGCGGTTAATGCTGTGCATGTATTGAACCCACTGGCACCTTGTTTGTGAGCCGCTTCGATCTCACCGCGACGTTCGGTGAGAAACGCCTTCAACGATTGCGGGTTAGGTGTCATGGAAGAACGGAATGAGAAATGAAATTCAACGTGAAGGCACGGACGGCAATCATGCATGAATATACAGATTGAAGGGGGATTTTCAAACTGGAGGGAGCTGTTGCTTTCGATGTTAGGATATACGGAACGATTCGCGACCTCGAGGAGGCCGTCAGGCGACCCTCAGGTGGGCGAGACTTGTGATCGACCGATCGCTGCCAAAGCCTCTTTCGCAAGTTCCACTGCATCTGTGGTCGGCAGGTGGCGTCCTTTCGCTATCACATCGTCACCTACACTGGAACGTACCTGCGTTGAGAGCCGCTCGAATTCCCGTCGTTCCCACGCAGGCATGATGCCGGAGCTTGATTCGTACAATGCCGCACATGCACCTTGAAGCTGTCCCGTGCTCTCAAAGTCGTGTTGTGTTACTGCAAGCCCCGCACACCCGAGGAGGCATTCAGCAAGCCCAATAACATCAGTTAGAGCTTGTCGCGTTTTGATACTTTCAGCATACGCATGTGCGGATTTCTGATACTCTCCCCCTGCCTGCCAAACGTGACCGCTTTGGCAAAGCGTGTTCGCGCTAATCCATGGACTTCCTACCGCCTCACAGTGAGTCTTGCTCTGTCCGAGAAATTTGGCCGCAGCCACCAGATCGCCCTGATGAAATTTCACCTTTCCCAGTCTGCATGTTTCGTATGCAACAAGTTGCTGAAGGAGCTGCGTCGAGGCCTTCAATGTCACTGAATAAGAAGGTGACGGTTCCCGAGGAGGGATTCAATGGATACCTCGTCGAGCATATTCATCCATCAACTGCAAACGCCCGCTAGGGGATGAAAGATTTGACCGCATCCGCCTTCTTCTCGTGGACATCAAATACCAGGGTCAACTTGGTAATTACGAAGATGTTGTCGATGTTCTTGTTGATCCCGCAGAGTTTGACCTGCCATTGCCTGCGGGCGTAGGTTGTCTGGGCGGAGACAAGAACCCCGATGGCGGTGCTGTTCAGAAATGTAACGCCGCTGAGGTCAATAACAAGCTTCGAGTATTCCCTCGCCACAAACCCGGCGATGGCCTGACGCAGTTCGTCTGTCTCATCTCCCCCGACCAACGAGCCGCGGGCTTCGATCAACCCAATGCCGCCATCCAACGTTGAAGTTTTGAGTGCCATGGTTCTCCTAAAGACATGAAGGACAAGCAGAAGATCATACGGAACGATTCTGCGGTGAGCGAAAAAACACTTTGGCTCACGCGAGGTAGTAGTATACTGAACAGAGTCTCGAAAATCAAACACCCCCTACCGCTCTACTTTTCCTTGACTTTCAACTCCCCTTTTCCTACGTTTTCAACAGCGTTACATCCCCCACCTATATTTCTTTCCTTGGTTTGCCTGACCGCATTTCACAGATCCATCCAGACGGAGGCGTGCGTTCCCTCTTTGCATTGAGAAACATCCTGACTCACGCCGGACAGTGCATGTCCGGATTCCGCGCCTCACCTTCATAGGGGAGTGTGAGATGGAATTCGATGAATGACTGTCCGGCGTTTCTTTGATTGTCAGCGCCGAGCTGAGGTCAGTTCGTTCGTTGCGGCGTCAATCGCGAATGCGTAGGCTTCCAACACAGATGCAAGCCGGACGATCTGTTGATCCGCGTCCTTCCACTTTTTCCGCTCAATCGCCTCACGAACCGCAGGCATTGTCTTTACGCTATAGCCAGTATAGAAACCGGGTGCGTAGATTTGGTGTTTGAACCAGGAACGCTCAGGTAGCCCGTCGGGATGTGTCAATGAACGCTCGGTCTGCAGGAGTTTCCCGTTGATTTCCGGTGGGAGTCTTTTCCCGGACTCAACGAACCTGGCAGATTCTTCCCGGTAACTGTCCCCATCCACCTTGTGCATTCCGGCGGAATATACTATCTTGGTTTCCAGACAAACCACCCAAACCGGAGAGACTTCATGAAACAATTTCTTGCGGCGGCCCTGCTCTCTACAATAGGCCTTACGGCCAGCGCAGAAATCCATTTTCTGAAAGGTCCCTTGGCCGAGGCGATCACAAAGGCCAAAATGGAGAAGAAGCCTGTGATGATCGACTTCATCACCGATTGGTGCCGCTGGTGTGATACGCTGGATGCCCGAACCTATTCCGACGCGAGCGTCGCATCATTCGTCAATGATGGACTGATCGCAATCAAGATCGATGCGGAGAAAGGTGAAGGGATTGAAGTTGCGAAGAAATACGGTGTGAACGCGTACCCCACAATTGTTTTTGTCCAACCGGATGGCGAAGAGATCGACCGTATCCTGGGATACGTGGAGGCCGTGCCGTTCCTTCAAACGGTAAAGGACTACGTCAACGGCGTTAATACCATCGGCTCTCTGCAGGCAGATCTGAAAAAGAATCCCACTGATGCAAAATTGCATTACACCCTGGCATCCAAATATGTCGATAGAAGCGACCCTGCAACGGCAGCAGAGCATTTCCGGCAACTCCTTGCACTCGATCCGAAGAACGAACTTGGCCACAACGAGGAGGCGCAGTTCAACGTTGCGATGGCGGCATTCCGTGCTAACAAAGATGCAACCAGGCTGATTGCCTTCATGGCATCATATCCAAACTCCGATATGAACCGACAGGCGCTCTACACGTTGTGGAGCTCGTACGTAAAAGCAAAGGACGGGGAGAATGGCAAGAGGTACTTCAGCCAATATCTCCAGAAGTGGCCGAATAATGCCGGGATGAAGAAGTGGCCGAATAATGCCGGGATGATGAACAACTACGCCTGGAATTGCGCCGAGCAGGGCATCAACCTTGACCATGCGGCAGATGTTGCGAAGCAGGCTGTGGGTCTTGCAAAGAAAGATGCAGAGAAGGCGGGTTACCTTGATACCTACGCTACAGTTGAATTTACACGAGGGAATGTTGACGAGGCCATCGGATTGGAACAGCAGGCTATCGATATCCTAAAGAATGTGCCCGGAGCAAAAATGAAGGATTATGAAGCGTCCATGGCGAAATTCAAAGCCGGCAAAAAGGAGAATCCGGTCAACTAGAG
>JAERML010000206.1 GCA_016844425.1 Bacteroidota bacterium | reverse complement strand
GCGGCATCTCAAGAGAATCACTTTCAAGAACCACATTGTTGGAGGCTTGGAAGGTCTGGGAATTGTTTCTCCCGCGGTTTTCGTAGGTTCTTGGGCTTTAGGCGGGTTCTCTCGCGAGGGAATAGGAGGCTCTGATGGCTGGGCACTTCCGGCGGCACTCGGTCTTATCGGCGGCGGAATTGGTTCGATAACGGGAGGGATAATAGGTCACAGCTACAATTATGAATTCCCATCGACTGAACAAAGTGATTCCTTGCAGAATGGGAAATGAGAGCACTATCGTCACACATGATCCGACTTCTGGCCATCACCAGCCCTGCATATCATTTGATACTCTCGCCAGTTTTGCCTATATTTTCCGGCACTTTGAAAGGATAACCACAGACCTGCCCGCCTCAGTGTTCCATTAAGGGCAGGCGGGGATCACAAAGAGCACAGAGGAAAAATCGAATCTCTCACTCCGTGTTCTCTGTGTCCTCCGTGGTTAAGTTTCTTGCCTCACCGTTTATTTCTGGAGTGATTGTTGCCCTCATTTCGCAAGCGTTCCCACACCTGCGGCGAGTTACGCGCCCCGGATATCGGCAAGACTGCTACACTGACCGGCTGGGTGGATACCCGGCGTGACTTAGGCGGGGTGATCTTTATCGACCTGCGGGACCGGTATGGCAAGACGCAGGTGGTTTTCAACCCGCAAACGAGTCCGGCTGCACACACGCTGGCGAAAGAGCTGCGGAGCGAGTATGTCCTATCCGTGACCGGCCTGGTGGAGCGGCGTCCTGTAGGGACACTGAATCCTGATCTCGCGACCGGCGAAATCGACGTGATGGCAGGCGAGTTGGCCATCCTGAACAGGGCGGAGACCCCTCCGTTTCCTATCGACGATGCGGTGGAAGCGGGCGAAGACCTCCGGCTGAAGTACCGGTATCTCGACCTGCGTCGCCCCGGCCTCCAGCAGAATCTGGCCTTCCGCCACAAGCTCTACCAGCTTGTCCACAGGTATTTCGATGAGCAGGGCTTCCTGGAGATCGAGACCCCCATGCTGATGAAGAGCACGCCGGAAGGGGCGAGGGACTACCTTGTGCCGAGCCGTGTGCATCGGGGGAAGTTCTACGCGCTGCCGCAGTCGCCGCAAACCTACAAGCAGATCCTGATGGTGGCGGGGTTCGACCGGTACGTCCAGATTGTGAAGTGCTTCCGTGATGAAGACCTGCGCGCAGACCGCCAGCCGGAGTTTACCCAGATCGATGTGGAGATGTCGTTTGTGGAGGAGGAGGAGGTCTACGGCGTTTCCGAGAAGCTGATGCAGCGGATGTTCAAGGATCTGAAAGGGATCGACGTACCACTACCGCTCCCGCGCATAACATACAAGGATGCGATGGAGACGTATGGAACGGATAAGCCAGATACAAGGTTCGATTTGAAGTTCACGTCGCTGACGGAGCTGGTGAAGGACTCGGGCTTCAAGGTATTCGCCGACGTGGCGAAGTTGGGGGGCGCGGTGGCGGGATTTGTGGTGCCGGGAGGTGCGTCGTTTACGCGCAACCAGATGGACAACCTGGTGGACTACACGAAGAGCCTCGGCGCGGGTGGGCTGGCGTACTTCAAGTGGACGGAGAAGGGACTCGAGTCGGCCATCGAGAAGTTCCTCGGCAAACCGCTGATGGAGAAGATCGCCGCAGCCATGGGAGCGAAGCAGGGGGACCTGTTGCTTTTCATCTCCGATACCTGGAAGAAGGCCTACACCATCCTCGGGACATTGCGTCTTGAGATGGCGAAGCGGCTGAATCTGATCGACGACAAGAAGTACAATCTCCTCTGGGTAACGGAGTTCCCGATGTTTGAGTTCAGTGAAGAGGAGAAGCGGTTTGTTGCGATGCACCATCCATTCACGGCGCCTCATCCGGAGGACGTAGGGATCATGGCGAGCGACTCGGGGAAGGCGCGTGCCCGGGCGTACGACCTTGTGTTGAACGGAAACGAGATCGCCGGCGGCAGTATCCGCATCCATGACTCCGCGTTGCAGCAACAGGTCTTTGCGCTCCTCGGCATCCAGGAGAAGGAAGCATTCCAAAAGTTCGGGTTCCTGCTGAATGCATTCAAGTACGGCGCACCGCCGCATGGTGGGATTGCCTTTGGGTTCGACCGGCTCGTGATGTTGTTGACGGGGATGAAGTCCATCCGCGATGTAATGGCATTCCCGAAGACCGCCAGCGCCATCTCACTCATGGACGAGGCGCCGAGCGAGGTGGATGACAAACAGTTGAGGGAGCTGCATATACGAATCACCTGATGCAAGAATAGACAAGCTATATTCTACTTATTATCTGACGGAGGATATATGGTTGGAATTGTCGGCTATGGAGCGTATCTCCCACGGTATCGCATAAAGGCGGAAGTGATCGCACAGCAGTGGGGTATGGATCCCGAAGCAATTACAAGAGGGTTGCAGCTGCATGAAAAGACCGTCCCCGGTCAGGATGAAGATACGATTACAATATCAGTTGCTGCGGCCAGGGACGCACTTCGCCGGGCACAGATTGATCCGAAGAGCATTGGAGCGGTGTATATTGGATCGGAGTCCCATCCGTATGCTGTGAAGCCGAGCGGGACGATTCTTATCGATGCACTTGGCATTGGGCCTCATGTCCATGTCGCGAGTTATGAGTTTGCTTGCAAAGCAGGCACTGAAGCGATGTATGTTGCGTACAGCCATGTGAAGTCGGGCGAAATGAAATATGCCATGGGAATCGGAGCCGACACCTCACAGGGTGCGCCTGGCGATGCTCTTGAGTATTCGGCGTCTGCTGGTGGTGCGGCATATATCATGGGCAACGAGAGAGTCGTTGCCGAGATTCTGTTCACGAATTCATATACTTCAGATACACCTGACTTCTGGAGACGAGAAGGCGAGGCGTACCCGCGTCATGGCGGAAGATTCACTGGCGACCCTGCATACTTCAAGCATATCATGGGTGCGGGAAGCGCGTTGTTGGAGAAATCCAAAATGTCTCCGGCTGATTTCAAATACGCCGTCTTCCATATGCCGAACGGTAAATTTCCCCAGGAAGTCGGAAAGCGGTTGGGCTTCAAGAAAGAACAGCTCGAGGTTGGCTGGCTCGTCCCGTGGATGGGGAACACATACTCAGGTTCTTCCCCGACTGGGTTGGCGGCTATCCTTGATGTTGCGAAGCCGAATGATCTGATCTATATGGTCTCGTTCGGCTCTGGAGCAGGAAGCGATGGCTTCATCTTCAGAGTAACCGATGAGATCACGAAGGTTCAGGATCGTGCCGCAAAGGTGCGTGATATGCTGGACAAGAACAAGATCCATCTCAACTATGGCGAGTACGCAAAGTACCGTCGCAAAATCAAACTCAATGAGTAGGAGACCCAACTATGAGAGACGTGGCAGTTATTGGTGTTGGGATGACGAAGTTTGGGGAGTTGTGGGGAAAGTCGATCAAGGATATCTTCGTGGAAGCGGCTCTTAAAGCTATTGAGGATGCTGGTGTTGATCACATCGATTCCATGTATGTCGGTGCCATGTCGCCTGGACTCTTTGTCGGTCAGGAACATCTTGGCGCTGTAATGGCAGACTATCTTGGCGTGACTCCGGTTCCCGCGACGCGTGTTGAATCAGCGTGCGCATCGGGTGGTGCATCGTTCCGGCAGGCATTTCTGGAAGTTGCCTCAGGTGCAAGTGACATTGTGC
>JAERML010000205.1 GCA_016844425.1 Bacteroidota bacterium | reverse complement strand
ACCCTGAGCCGGTACCGATTTCCAGAATCCTGTCACCCGGTTTCACGCCGAGAGCCTGCGTCATGAAGGCAACGGTATAAGGTTGGGAGATGGTCTGCCCTTTCCCAATCGGGAGTGCGGAGTCTTCGTACGACCTGCGGGTGAACGGCTCAGGGACAAACAGGTGCCGGTCCACCCTCGCCATGGCCGAAAGGATTCTGGCATCGGTGATGCCTCGATCCTTGAGCAGCGCAATCATGTCCTGACGGTCAAGATCAAATCTTCCCAACGATAGCACTCCATATCAACTTGCGTTTTTGAGCACCTTCCACACAGAACCCCATGACCGTTCAGTGTCGATATTCAACCGCACCTTCAATTCCTTTCGGAGAACTGCCGGCGTCATTCCACCGTACAACGTTCCATTCTCCGCAATCGACACGCTCCCCGTTTCCTCGGAAACAATCACGACAACTACATCCGCCTGCTCCGAGATACCCAGTCCGGCGCGGTGGCGCGTTCCCAATAATCGTCCATCCCACGCAGTAAGGTTGGAAAGGGGAAGTGTGCACCGTGCTGCTTCGATCAATCTATCTTTGATGACGACAGCCCCATCATGCAGTGGCCCTTTCGGGTTGAAGATGGAAAGAAGCAACGACCGGCTGACAAGGGCTTCCATTTTGGTGCCGGATTCCACGTACGTACGGAGACCAGTGGCGCGTATGAAAACAATCAACGCGCCATGCTTTTTCTTGGAGAGCTCTGTCACCGCCCCTACGACGGCATCAATGGACTCGTCCACGTTCATCTTCAGGAACAATCGGATGACAGGATTGCGACCGATGAGAACGAGCAGTCGCCGGAGTTCAGGCTGGAAGAGAACGATAAACGCGATCACCCATATGTCAGTCAGTGTCCGGAGGATCCAGCTCATTGCCTTCAGGTTTGCCGCCTGCGCGACGAACGAGAACGCGAGAATAAGTACAAGCCCGATGAAAATCTGGGCAGCAATCGTTCCGCTCATTGCCAGGTAGAGACGATAAAAAAGAAATGACACCAGGGCAATGTCGATGATGTCAGCAACGCCGATTGAAAGAAACCCGATTTTGAACAGTTCCATAGTCCGTTATTATCCGTTCACGCCTGAGTTCTTTATTGCATCGGCCACCATTGCCGCCCGCCGCGCTTCCTTCACATCATGGACGCGGATCACGTTGGCACCGCGGAGGATGGCGGCAACGCAAGCAGCGAGCGAGCCTTCCAATCTCTGGTCTACCGGGAGATCCAGCACCTGGCCGATAAACGATTTACGTGAAGGACCAATGAGAATTGGACAACCAAGAGGAGCAAATCTCGAGAGGCCGGCAATCAGCTGCAGATTGTGTTCGAGCCGCTTTCCAAAACCGATCCCCGGATCGATCATGATCTGCTCGACCCCGGCGCGACGGCCCTGAGCAATTCCGCTCGCGAGCACCTGGGCAATTTCGCCAAACAGATCCTCATACACCGGGTTACGCTGCATTGTCTTTGGCGTTCCTTTGATGTGCATAATGATCGCAGAGGCTCCTGCCTCCGCAATCACTTCAGGCATCGCCGGATCGAAGGTGAACCCGCTGATGTCGTTTACGATCAGAGCACCTGCCCCGAGTGCCGCCCGGGCAACAGCAGACTTGTATGTATCAATGGAGATTGGAACATCGACCCGACTGGCCAGCTTCTCGATTACCGGTATGACACGTCGGAGCTCTTCTTCGTGAGAAACGACATCTGCCCCCGCTCCATATGCCTGGCTCGCAGGTCGCGTCGACTCCCCGCCAACGTCAACAAAATCCGCGCCCTCTTCCACCATCCGGAGCGCGCGGTCAACCGCAGCCTCTGCCGTCACGTACCGTCCTGCGTCGGAAAATGAATCGGGCGTTACGTTCAGCACACCCATGATGTGGGTGCGGCCGGCAAGATCATACTCCTTCCGGCCAAAGCGAAAGACGAACCGTTGTTCGGTGGCGGTGGTGGTATCCATTGATTCCAGCATTCGTTCAAAGCAAAAAGGTGACCGATTCGATCACCTCCTTACAGCTCTCACGACTTCTTGTTCGCCATCAGCGCACGGCGTTTGGCCTTGGTCCGTTCGATCGCTTTCTTGTGCTTCCTGCGGACGACCCGTGTTTTCTTATTCATGCGTTCTCCGGTTGTATGTGTTTACAGGTACCCATCACTCTTCACCACCCGTTCGATCTGTTGATACTCGTGTAGTTTCGGAAAGACTTCCGCAAGATAGCTGTGGAGCATTCTCAATCTCTCGTTTTCTGAGGGCGTCTCAAGCAGCCGCTGGCGTTGCAGGAGGTCCATCCCCGACTTCTGGGCCAACAGGAACGAGAGTTCCCGCGTGACTTTTCCCTGCGACACCTGTGGGAGTTTTCCCCTATACACAGTCGCGATCAGCTTGTTATAGAGCGACACCGTGGCGTGGGCAAGATCTTCATCCACACCTTCATCCGGAACGCTGAGGTACTCCACTACACCAACAAGATACGGCGCTGCAAGTGTGTCATATCGCTGGAGCTCGTAGCGGCGGCGTCCTTCCACGGCAATGTCCATCCGTCCGTCGTCATATCGGCGGTAAACCTCCTTCACCACCGCTGTACATCCCACGTCAGAAACAATGTCTCCATGTACCAGGTTGATTCCGAACTCTTTCTCCTCCTCCAGGCACTCATTCATCAGAATCTTATATCGTTCCTCGAAGATGTGCAGCGGAAGGGCCGAGTTCGGGAACAGCACAACCTGCAGCGGAAACAATGGCAACAATTCTTCGCGCATCGCATCAGGCCAATATTCTTAGAGATGATACCCATTTTCGGCCTGAACTTCAAGAACAAAAAAACTCCCGTACCATCTGGGGGCGATACGGGAGAATGTCGTGGCGGTGAATCGTGGGTGCGTTAGTCTTCGTACTCGTCGTACCATGCAGCCTGGATCGACTCGAGGATTCTGTCGTTTGCCGCCTCAGGGTCATCACCGAAATTTGGCAACTCGGTCACCAGCTTGCGCAGTTCTTGGAACTTCACCGTGAGTGGATCGACCGTGGGATGCCTCTCCACGAGATCGAGTGCGATGTCGTCAACATCACGCCATGTCCATTTCATGATTGCTCTCGGTTCTGGTTACTTTGCGTACTTTTTGTATCGCTCGTTAATCCGGCCCCAGTGGAGGTTGCCGATGAAATTGTCTACATAGGCGGCGCGCTTGGGACCATCCTTGTGGTAGTACGCGTGCTCAAAAACGTCCACCGGAATCAAAGGGATGCCTCCCCAGATTGCGCCGTAGTGATGCTCATCGACGAGGACATTCAACAGACGCTTGGAATAGAGCATATCGTATACCAGCACTCCCCAGCCGCTCAATTTGGCTGAGACAGCGGCCGCTTTGAAATCCGCCTTCCACGCATCGACTGAACCGAATTCCTTCTCGATTGCCGCCTTGATCTCCGCCCCCTTCGTGATATCACCGTCACCCCCCATCACTTCCCAATAGACGTCATGGAGTACAGTGCCTGCATGGTTCCAGGTCGTCCGGCGCTTCAGCTCGCCAATCACGCTGTAGTTGCCATTAGCCACAGCACGGTCGGCACTCTCCAGCCCCTTCTCAATGTTGTTCAGTGCAGTCACGTATCCCTTGTGATGCGTGTTGTAGTGCCAGTCGGTCGTCTCTCCATCGACGACGTTGGCAAGCAACTTCTTGGCATC
>JAERML010000204.1 GCA_016844425.1 Bacteroidota bacterium | reverse complement strand
CCTTCGAAAGCACAGACGCCAATGTGGCAAGTATTACCCGGGCGCGTAAGCTCATGCAATCGGCAGGCCTTCGACCTGAAGGGTTTACCGCACCATTTGGCGTCTGGCACACCGCGTTGGCCGCGGCGATTGACCAGGTCGGTTTTGCATATTAATCGGAATTCTCCTACGCGTACGATACGTTTCCTCTGTATCCGGAATCCTCAGGGAAAAAGTACGAGACGCTGCAGGTGCCAATTCATCCCGTCTGCATTGGCAGCTTGTTGCGGATCGGGTACACGAGGGAGCAAATGGTGGCCTATTTCCATAGAATTGTCGAACAGAAGCGTGCGCGGCAAGAGCCGCTTTTCTTCTATCATCACCCAACCCATCGTTGCTGGAACGTAGTGGCGGAACTCTTCCGATCCGTTAGGAAGGCAGGAATTCCTGACATCACGCTCGGTGATTTTGCGCGATGGTGGAAACATCGCCTCTCTATCCATCTCGACGTTCGTTCCGACGAGCAAAATGTATTCGTTGCAGGAGACAACGTGCCCGGGGAAAGTGAAGCCTGGGTCCGGATTGTTCGTCCAGACGGACGAGAAGCGGTCGTTCCCATTGAGGATACGATCCGCCTTGACGATCTCACGTGGCGCCCGCAACGCCTGGTCCCGCCACCTGATGATATCAGGCGTATCCGTGAATTCGATCCGCGGTCAGCACTGGGTGACCTCTACACACGCATGATGAGGAAATTTACATGAACGTCTATGCCGCTTCATACCAGGCGGTCTCGATTCTTCAGGGGGGACCGAATACCCAAGTTCGGAACACAATGAAGCATCTTGAACCCCATGGTGTACGCGGCAGGCTTTTCGACCCGTGGGCACGATTCAACAAGAATGAGTGCGACCTGTTCCATGTCTTTGCTGCAAATATCGGCACGTATCATCTGGCGAGGGAGGTCCACACGTTGGGTGTTCCTCTTGTTGTGTCGCCAATTATCTACAGTCTCCATTCTACTGCTTTTGTTCGTCGAGTTCTCTCCGCAACGCACCTGATACAGAAGTTCGGCAAGGGCATCTGGTCGGATTATGGCTTTGCGGCGGAGATTTGTTCATGGGCGAGGATGGTTCTACCGAACACGCAGGCCGAGGCGGATCTGGTATCTGACGGTCTGGGTGTACCGCGGTCAAAGATTCGTGTCATTCCCAATGGTGTGGATGAACGATTCTATACCGCAGACCCATCACTATTCAAGAGAACATATGGACTTGAGCAGTTCATCCTCAACGTAGGCCATGTAGGTCACGAGCGAAAGAATGTTCTTGCTTTGATTCGGGCGCTCGGGCAGATCGATCATCCTTCCGTCATTGTCGGGAGAATAATTCCGGGCCCGTATGGTGACGCATGTGCAAGAGAGGCGGCGAAGCACAAACAGATCCTCTTGCTTAATAGTCTTGACAGCAGCTCTGACATGCTTGCTTCCGCCTACGCTGCATGCGACGTGTTTGTACTTCCCTCGCTCTTTGAAACGCCGGGTATCGCAGCGTTGGAGGCAGGGCTTGCAGGCGCGAAAGTGGTCATCACTCCACACGGAGGGCCCAAAGAGTACTTCGGTACCATGGCCACGTATGTGGATCCCCTCTCGGTCGATTCCATTCGTGACGGAATAGTCACGACACTTCATGCGCGCCGGAATCCAGCTCTCCGCGAGCACATCCGCAAGGAGTTTCTCTGGCAGGGCGTGGCAAAGAAAACAGCGGCAGCGTATAGAGAGCTGCTGGGCGAAAAGTAATATCACCCTAACTGATTGGCCAGCCCTTCCAGCTTGCCTTCCCGCACGGAGTTTTGTATCTTGCTTCGCATACGGAGAGCTGGCAGAACGGCTATTGCACCAGTCTTGAAAACTGGCGCCCGCAAGGGCTTGGGGGTTCGAATCCCTCGCTCTCCGCACAAGATGCCAATTTGGTTCTGCCCCTTCATCGTCCATCCGAAGAGGGATAGCTAGTAGCAATTCTCACCCCAAAAGACTAATCCCTTTTTCATCCCTTCGAGCTATTCCTCTCCGCCACCATAGTTTGTGTGTATTCCAATTGGTCTGCCTTGACTTGGCATTCCTTGGACTTGCCCGGTAGGCGTCATCTTCCCAGAGAAAAGACTTGACTTTGGCCAGTCCTCTTTGTAGTATTAAAACACTTCGAGCTTCTTCCGCATAAATGTATTAATTCAGCATAATTTCAGCATAAAAACGTTGAAGCGCTTCGATATATACTGTCTGAAATTGTTTTCTTCCGTCGCCTATGATATGCTCAGTCCTTCGCCAGATCCGGGTCCACTTTGACATCCCCGTTAAAGAAGCGACCAACAATCAAGGACGTCGCGGAACGAGCGGGCCTTTCACTTTCAACAGTTTCATTGGCAATTAACGACAGCGGTTACGTCAGAGGAGAGACGAAAACCAAAGTTCTCAAAGCCGTTGAAGAATTGGGCTACCACCCAAGTCGTGCAGCGCGTGGCTTGGCCTCAAAGACCAGTGGTAACATTGGTTTTATTCTCACAGACGATCACTTCTCTCAGGCGGAGCCCTTCTACACAAAAATCTTTTTGGGAACGGAGTTCGAGGCCCGCAACCACAACTATTACATCCTCCTAACAACCGTTGGGCGTCAGTTTAGAGAGAGTGGACCCAAACCGAGATTTCTCCTCGAACGGAACGTGGACGGTGTTATCATTGCTGGGAGGATCAACGAACGCCTCGTGGAGTATATCGAGGGCCTCGGCCTTCCAATCGTCCTTGTCGACTATGAGTTTCCGCGCAAGCGAGTTTCCACAGTACTGATCGACAACCGGAAGGGCGCGCACCTTGCCACCCAACATCTCATTGATCTCGGCCACCGTGACATCGGTTTCATCGGTGGAGATCTTGATCACCCGAGCATCAAAGAACGATTCTCTTCTTTCAAGATCAAAGTAGAGGAGAGTGGACTCTCACTAGATGAGAGATTCCTTGTGACTGATGAAGAAGACTCTCGCGTACATAATGGGTACAGCGCTGCCAAACGGATGCTCAGTGCGGCGCAAAAACCCTCAGCGATCTTTGCTGCGAACGACGCTATGGCGATCGGGTGTATCCAATATGCGAAACAACGCGGGATGAAGATCCCGGATGATCTGGCAATCATAGGCTTTGATGACATTGAGATGGGATCGCACGTGGACCCCAGATTGAGCACAGTGCGAGTGTTCAAGGAAGAATTGGGTGTCCATGCAGTCCGACGTCTTGTGGACGTCGTGAGGAAGAGGACACAGGCTGTAGTAACAACATATGTTCCGGTAGAACTGGTCGTGCGTGAGTCGACGGGAGGATCTCGTGAAGGTGATCCGCTGACGCAGCCCGACTGAGGGCGTTCACTTCGTCACATTACACTTGATTAGTCATCCATAGCTCAATTCACTGATTCAACAATCCTAGATGGAGGTACGGCTTATGCATTGGTATACAAAGTTGTTGCTGCTCTTGACCATCGCGAGCCTGGCAGCGTTATCGACGCTCGCGCAGAACACAAACCTTCTGCCCAACGGAGGTTTCGAGAGTGGGAAGCCATCGTTGTGGACGCCGGAGCCTGGGGGAGCGACACTGAGTTGGTCGACGGACCAGGTGCACGGAGGGACGCATTCGTTGAAGATCGAGAAGCCAGCCACAGGGTCGTTATCGCGCTGGTTGTCGGAGAACAACGTGCGGTACTGGGTGGATAATATACCATCGGGTGTGGA